>DMZT01000411.1:0-8793 GCA_003484865.1 Stenotrophomonas sp. | reverse complement strand
GCGCACGCCCAGGTTGCCGCCCAGCGGCATGCCGGCCACGTCGGTGTCCCAGTTGAGCTTGGTGTAGGCCTCCAGGAAATCCTCGTCGACGCTGAAGGTGGCCGCGTAGGCCAGCGCGTTGTTGCGCGGGTCCAGGCACTGCGCGTTCTGTGAGATCTGCGGCAGCGTGGTGAAGCTTTCACAGCCCCCGAAGGTGCTGCGGAACGGCCCGAGGTAGGCACGCGGCAGACCACTGAACTCGCCCGGCAGGAAGTCGTTGTTGCTGTACACGCGGATGTACGGCGCCATCTGCGTGACCGGCACCCCGCCAACCGGCCGGATATCCGCGCGGCGCGGATCCTGCAGGCTTTCCAGGCGGCTGAAGCGTGCACCGAAGTCCAGCGAGCGCAACGGGCCATCGCCGAAGGCCAGGCTCCAGTCGGTGCGCAGCGCGCGCGAATCGGTCTGTGCGCGCCAGTCGTTGTCGAACATGATGGTCATGCGCCACTGCGATGGATCGGTCAGGTCGATGCCGCTGACGTTGAAGCTGCCGAAGCTGCCGCTGCGCAGGTCGAAGTCGGTGACCGAACTGCGCCCGGCCATTGGCGCCAGGCGCATATAGCGCTGGTTGTAGTTGGCGGTGGAGCGGCCCCAGTCCAACTCGGCCGAACCATCCAGGCGATCGCCGACCCGGAAGCCCGCACGCAGCGCGGTGGACAGCGTGTCCGAATCGATATCAGCCGATTCGGCATTGAGCAGCACCGTGCCGGTGGAGCGCCCCGCCAGCAGGATGTCGTGGTCGGAGTAGACCGCATTGCTCAACCCCGCCGAGGGATTGAAGGCGATCCAGTAGCGGTCACGCTCGGCCTTCTGGCGCGAATAGAACGTATCCCAGGTGAGCTCCACCCCGTCGGTCGGCCGCCATTGCAGCACCGCGCTGACGCCGACCTTGGTGCGGTCATCGTCGATGTTCTGCGCACGCATGTCGGTGCTGCCGAAGCGGGTGCGGGTAGGGTCGGCGGGGTCGGTATAGCGGGCATACCCGGAGAAGGTGTCCAGGCCCTGCTGCACCACGTTGCGGCGACCGTAGGTGGCCGACAGCAGCGCACCGAAGCGACGGTCGTCGCTGCGCCGTGAGATCAGCCCGAACGCGTTGTGCCCCCAGGCATCGGACATTTCATCGTAGGTGCCGGCCAGGCTCACTACGTTCTGGTCGCTGTCGCCGGACAACGGCTGGCGGGTGTGGATGTCCACGATGCCGCCCAGCCCACCGGAGAGCTGGTCGGCGCCAGCCAGCTTGGTCACCTCCAGACGCGAGATCAGCTCGGAAGGCACCAGCGAGAGCAGGCCGTAGGTGGAGGTGGCCAACTGGTCCAGGCCGTTGCCGCCGCGCCCGGTGGCGTCGACGATCTGGCGGCCGTTGTAGAGCAGCACGTTTTCTTTTAGCCCGCGCACCAGGATGTCGCTGCCCTCGCCCATGCCGCGCTCGAGCTGCACGCCGGCCACGCGCCCGAGTGACTCGGCCACGTTGGTGTCGGGCAGTTTGCCGATGTCGTCGGCCACGATCGCGTCGACGATCTGCGCGGAGTCACGTTTGAGATCCCGCGAGGCTTCCAGGCTGCCACGGATGCCCACGACGCTGACCGCGTCCAGGGTCTGCGCCTGCTGTTCGGTGGTTGAGGGGGCCGGGGCGTCCTGCGCCGTTGCCAGCACGGGCGCCAGCAGGCAGGTGCCCAGGGCGATGAACAAGGTGGAACGTCGAAAACGATGCATGGATCGGACCCTCTCCCAAGGTAGGGACCCAGACCGGACTGCCGGCTGGATCCAGCGCTTTTCCGTCATTGCTGCTGCGCTGCGGCTTGGCAGCGTGTAGCTAATATAGCAATATGTTTTGGCCGCGCACGCTGCAATGCAGCGAAAAATGATGGTTCCTTTGCGGCATGTACGGGAACCTCCCTTCCATAGTGTTGCTATCCACGGCACACACAGTTCAACAAGGACCCGGCGCAATGGCCGTTCTGCAAGGTGTCTTCCCCATCCTCCCCACGATCTTCGACGCGCACGGCGCCCTCGATGAACGCGGCACCGAGGCGGTATTCGAGTACATCCTGGCCGCGGGTGCGGCCGGCGTGGTGTTCCCGGGCCTGGCCAGCGAGTACGACATGCTGTCGTTGGAGGAGCGGTTGCACCTGACCGCGTGCATCGGGCGCTGGAACCGCGGCCGGGTGCCCTTCATCGTCGGCGCCAGCGCGAAGACGCTGGAGGATGCGGTGCGGCTGGCGCGTGCCGGTGGCGAGGCCGGGGCCGAGGCGGCGATGGTGTTGACCCCGCATGCGCTGGCCGGCGATGCCGCGGCGATGGCGGCGTTCTTCGCCCGGCTGGGCAGCGAGTCGGGCGTGGCGGTGATGTTGCAGAACGCGCCCGCCCCGATGGGCGTGGGGCTGGGCGTGGACGAGGTGGTGGCACTGACCGCGCAGGTGCCGGCCATCGCCTACGTCAAGGAGGAAACCATGCCGTCGGGCCATCGCATCACCGCATTGTCCGAACGTGCCGGCGACAGCGTGCAGGCGGTGTTCGGCGGTGCCGGAGCGCGCTACGTGCTGGACGAACTGGCACGCGGTGCGGTGGGCACGATGCCGGCCTGTGAGATCACTGAAGTGCATGTGGCGATGTTGGCCGCCTGGGCCGACGGCGACCGCGACCGCGCGCGCGACCTGTTCGAACGCACCCTGCCCCTGCTGAGCATGCAGGCGGTGTTCCGCTGGCGCCTGACCAAGGCGATCCTGCTGCGGCGTGGCCTGATCGGCAGCGACCACGTGCGCGCGCCGGGCCCGTCGCTGGACCGGCATGACCAGCAGGAACTGACTATCCTGCTGGACCGCATCGGCGACCTGCTGCCGATGGATACCGTTCCCGGCCAGGCCACGAGACATTCCGCATGAGCGTTGTCAGCAAGGTCGAGACCTTCATCCTCACCGTGCCACGCACCACGCCGTACCTGGGTCCGCTCGGCGCGGGCGAACGGGTCAACGCGCGGGGCTATCTGGTACGCCGCGGCAACGGCACGCTGTACCCCACCGTGGACCGCTCGGTGCTGGTACGGGTCACCACCGCCGATGGCGCGGTGGGCTGGGGCGAAACCTATGGCATCTGCGCACCGCGTGCCACCTGCGAGATCATCAATGACCTGCTGGCCCCGGAACTGGTGGGTCGCGATCCGCAGGACGTGGAAACGATCTGGGATGACCTGTACGGGTTGATGCGCGTGCGCGGCTGCGGCAGCGGTTTCCATACCGACGCGCTGGCTGCGCTGGACATCGCCCTCTGGGACCTGCGCGCACGTGCGGCGGGGCAACCGCTGTGGTCGCTGCTCGGCACGCGCCAACGCGACAGCATTGCCGGCTATGTGTCCGGACTGCCGGCGGCCACCGTGGACGAGAAGGTGGCCATGGCCCGCACGTTTGCCGCACAGGGGCATGACGCGTTCAAGGTGCATGCCGTGGTCAGCCACGACGGCATCGCCGAGGAAATGGCCGCGCTGCGTGCCGCGCTGGGCGAGCAGGTGCAGCTGATGGTCGACCTGCACTGGAAGTTCGACCATGCCCAGGCCCTCGCACTGGCGCACGAGCTTCTGCCCAGTCGACTGACCTTCATCGAAGCGCCGTTGAAGCCGGAGGACGTGGCGGGTCTGATCGCCCTCGGGGCCGACAGTCCGATCCCGGTGGCGGCAGGCGAAGAGTGGCCCACCGACTACGTGGCACGCCTGCGGCTGGACGGCGGCACGCTGGCGTACGTGCAACCGGAGATGGGCCACACCGGCATCACCCAGTTCCTGCGCATCGCCAGGCTGGCAGCGCGCCGTGGCGTGCAGGTTGCACCGCACGCGACCATTGGCGGCGGCATCTTCATGGCCGCCAGCCTGCATGCATCGGCGGTGATCGACGGGCTGTGGCGGCACGAGTGGCAGCACTCGATCTTCTCGCGTTCGGTGGAGATGCTGGACACCGACATGGCCTACGCGCACGACGGCTATCGTCTGCCCAGCGGCCCCGGCCTGGGCGCGGTGCCGAACGCCCGTTTCTGGCACCACACCGAAGCGGTAGCGTAGTGCCGGGCTCTGCCCGGCTGCTGTTCGCAGGCGCTCCTTTTTGGTTCTTCGCCCCTTTGAGGGGAGCGTCTTGTTCCAACGGCCGTCGCAGAGTGCGCACGACGCTACGCGGATGGCCGGATGTGCAAGCGCCGTTTGGATCGGCTGGCGTCTCCGATCCGGCCGGTCGCGAGCGTAAGGGCGAAGAACCTTTTTCTGGCATGGGCTGATGAAGGCAGCCGGGCAGAGCCCGGCGCTACGTGCGGTGGCGTTTCGTTTGCTGGTCGCGTGGCGACGCGGCCATGATCCGCGCGCGCTTCATTGGCGGGACGCGCGGCGTTTCTCAGCCGGCCGCAACCGCCGCAGCCTGCGGGCCGATCAAGGTCATCTTCGAGCGGCGCGCCTGCTTCAACGCGGTCCACGCCAACAGCACCGCGATAGGATGCAGGAAGGCCATCAGCACGAAGGCGCGATCGAACTTGCCGTCGGCCACCAGGTGCCCCACCACCTGCGCCGACACCATGCCGCCCAGCGCGCTGCCGCAGCCGACCAGACCGGCGACCGAGGCGATGTAGCGCGACGGGAACAGGTCCACGGTCATCGTGGTCAGGTTGATCTGGTAGGTAAGGTGGGCGAAGGTCACCACGCAGGCCAGCGCCAGCAGCAGCGGAATCGGGGGATGCATCGCCACGAACAGCCCGACCGGTGCCAGGCACGCCGCGCCCATCATGGTGGTCAGGCGCGCACGCACCGGGTGCATGCCGCGCTTCACCAGCCGGCCGGAAATCAGCCCGCCGCCCACGCTGCCGATATCAGCGGCCACGTACACGATCCACGCCACCGACGCGATCATCGCCAGGCTCATGCCGCGTGCATCGCCCAGGTATTTGGGGAACCAGAACAGGTAGAAGTACCAGACCGGATCGGCAACCGCGCGCGACGCCACCAGTGCCCAAACGGTACGGTCGCGCGCCAGCCGCCCCCACACGCCTTTCATCGAGGTGGGCGGCGCAACCGGCACCGGCGTTTCCAGTCCCGGGGTCGCGCTGGCCTCGGCTGCAGCGGCGGCCTCGGCCTGCGGCGTTGCAGCCGGCACCTGCGCCTTGCGCGGATAGGCCCACCACCACGCCAGCATCCACAGCAGTCCGGCCACGCCGGTGATCCAGAACGCACTGCGCCAGCCGTAGGTCAGCGCGATGCCACCAATCAGCGGCGGCGCCAGCGTGGCGCCGATCATCGCGCCGGCCGTGTACAGCCCCAGTGCCAGCCCGCGTTGCGGCGCGGGAAATTGTTCGGACACCACTTTGGTGCCCACCGTGTAGTTGCCCGGCTCGCCCAGGCCCAGCGCGAAGCGGGCCGCGCCCAGCTCCACCGCACTGCGCACGAACCCGGTGGCGATGTTGGCCAGCGACCACCAGCCCACGAACAGCAGCAGTGCCACGCGCGCGCCAAGCCAATCGGTGACCCGCCCCGCCATGACATAGGCGGCCGCGTAGGCGAACAGGAACACCTGCACTACGCGCGCATATTCCAGGTCGGTCATCTTCAGGTCGGCCTGGATGGTCGTCGCCAGGATCGACAGCGCCTGCCGGTCCAGGTAGTTGATGACGGTCGAGAAGAACAGCAGCGCCAGCAGCACCCATTTGGTTTTCCCGGTCCCGCTCACCCGCCTGCACGCTTGGACATCGCTGATGCCTCCCCATCGGAAGGCTGCAACGTATTGCTATTGTAGCAACATGTCAAACCGCACTGCGGCAATCGCTCAGCCGATTTCCGCCGCCGCCGCGCGCAGCGCCGCCACCAGTTCCTCGGTGGCCGCTTCCGGGATCCAGCCGGACATGGCAATGCCGGCATGCACCGGATCGCCCATCGCGATGGCCACGATGTGGTGGTCACGTTCGTCGGCCACATGCACGCGCGCGTGGCCCTGCGCACGGGTAATGGCCAGGGTGGCCAGCAGTTGCTCGATGCCCTCGGGGAACATGGGAATCGGCCGGTCGGCGTACAGCTCGCGCACGTCCTCGTCGCCCAGCTGGGCCAGCAGCGCGATGCCGATGCCGCTGGTGGTGGCGGGCAGCAGCCCGATGCGGCCCAGCCCGCGTGCCGCCTCGATGCCAGGCGGGGCATGGAACAGGTAGCTCACGCTGTCGTTCCAGAGCACCCCCAGCGCCACCGTGTGGCCGAACCGGCGCAGGTGTTCCAGCACCGGCAGCGCGCGCCGGATCAACCCGGAGGCAAACAGGCTCTGCGCGGCCAGCACGTGCATGCCCGGGCCGGCGGTGTACTTGCGGTCGGCGGTCTGCCGCGCAATACCAAGGTAGGCCAAGGTCTTGAGCAGCCGGTTGACCCGGGTGGGGTTGGCGTCCAGCTGCCGGGCCAGTTCACGGCAGCCGACCGGCTCGGGGGACGAGGCCAGCGCCTGCAGGGTGGCGATGCCGTCGATCAGGCTCTGGTTGGGCTGTGCATTGGGCTTGGTTCGCATCGGGAAAGCGTACTTCCCCCCCGCGGGTAATGCCACCAATAGCAACACGCCAGACCGGGGCGACGACCTTTCAGGGCAGCTTGCAGGCCGGTTGCGCCAACAGCCACGCCTGCGCGGCCGTCGTTGCATCCTGCCCCTCGGCCACAATCACGTCGGGCTGCAGGCGGTTGCCATCGCCGACGCCGTTGCGGTCGGCGATCACACTGCCGGTCAACAACAGCAGACTGCCATCGGGCAGACGCTGCGGGGTATTGGCGGTGGAATAGCCCGCACTGGGCTGGCCGAAGCTGCGCGACGCTGCCCGGCCGCGGAAGGCCAGTACCGATGCCTCGCCGGAACTTGCAGTGCGCGGCCCGAACAGGACGGCCACCGGGGCGCCCGGGTGGCGCAGTGCGTACTGCGTGTTGCGCGATCCGACCACCGCCTTGCCGTCCAGCCAGACCGCACCCTCGCGGTACGCCCACGGCTGGCGTTTGTCGGCCAGCAGGAACATGCCCACCGGATCAGCGCCCTTGGCATCGCCCAGCAACGGGCCCATGCCCAACAGCATCGGCCACATGTTGCCGCCACTGTTGCCGCGCAGGTCGACCACCCAGCCACAGCGATTACCATCATCCTGCGCCTGGATGCGCGCCTGCAGCGCGACGGCCGCCTGCTTGCGCGCCTGCTTCTGCATATCCTGCGACTGCGTTCTGTCGTCCATGTAGGCGCCCACCTTGATCCACCCCAGACGCGCTGTCGGTCCGCTGCGGGCGTCATCTGTCTGCGGAGTCGCAGCACCCATCGCGGTTTGAGTGGCCTGCGCGCGCTGCGACTGCGTGCGCTGCTGGTTGGCCGATATCCAACGCCCGTGCCCGCCACTGCTGCGCTGGATCACATCGTCCAGCAACCGCCGCGTCTGCGCCGGGTCACGCGCGGCCGCCAACTCCGCGCGGGCCTTGGACCAGTCCACGCGGTCGCGATACAGCGACTGCTGCTGCAGCAAATCCAGGATCCGCGCCTGTGCCTCGGCACTGGGTACGTCCTGCGCGTGTGCAGCGCCACTTGCCGCTGCAAGCGCCACCATCAACAGCCAACCACGTCCTGCGATCATCGTGCTACATCCCTGTAGTGAAGAGGCCGCAGCTTAACGCTGCACGCGGTCATTGGCACAGTGCACCGTTCACATGACCAGCGACGCGTGACACTGCAACGCAGCGGCATCGCCGATTCCGTCCGGCGTACCGCTGCGGATTTTTGCCTGCCGTCGCCCTACCAGTCCAGCCGCAGCCCGATATTGCCTTCGATCACCTTGCGTTCCTTGCGTGCGCTGCTTTCCAGGTCGCGCGTGTAATCCGCTACCGCAAACGCACTGACGGTGCTGTTGAAGCGCGCAACGACGCCCACGCCCACTTCCAGCGCGCGTGAATCCTGCTGGTTGAGGATGCGGTTGGTATCGAAATCGATGCGGTCTTCCCCGTCCAGGGTCTGCCAGTAGTTGAGCTTGACGTAAGGCTGCCAGCCGTTACCGGCGATGTCGTAGTCGGCGGCCAGGCGCAGGCCCACGCGTCCGGTCCAGGCGTTGTCGTTGTCAAAGCGCAGCGCGGACACCGCGTCGCCGGCATCGTCCACCGACGTGCGCTGCCAGATCACCTGCAGCTGGGGCTCCAGCCACCACGCACTCTGCCCGAAGCGCAGCAGCGGCTTGCCCACTTCCAGCGAGGCGGTAGTGCCATCGCCACGCACGTCGATGCCCAGCCCGCGCGAGGAGGTTGCGTCGCCGTCGTAGCGGCTCTGCATCACCACCGCGTCCAGGTAGCCACCGGTGCTGCCGGCGCGGGTCCAGTACACGCCCACGTGTTTGTCATCCAGCCGCGTGCGGCCCACCGCAACGTTTTCCCAGCCGATCGCAAAACCGGTCACGTTGCCCTGCGCACGGGTGCGCCCGACAAACACGCCGAACTGGTCGCGGTGGGTATCGGTCGCGTTGGCGTACAGGTCCAGGCCGGCCTGGATGCCCTGGATGTCGCCGTCGAAGCCGGGCTGCGCGTCGCCGTCCCACTGCTGTTCGTGGCTCTGCCCCACCAGCCGCGCCCATGCCGCGCGCACGCCGCCCTGCCCGGCCAACAGCCGCTGCTCGCCCTGGCGTTCGTGGAAGGTGCCCAGGCTGGCCAGGCTGGTTTCGCGCAGCAGCGGCGGCACCACGGAATACAGGCCGGTCTCGAAGCGGTACAGCGGAATGATGTCGCCCTGCGCCGGGCGCGCA
>DMZT01000410.1 GCA_003484865.1 Stenotrophomonas sp. | reverse complement strand
GCCCCGAGGCGCAGGGCCTGCGCCACCTGGCCTTCCTCGTGCACACGCTGGAGCCCATGATCGCCCGCCTGACCGCGGCCGGGGTGGCCTGCGAACCGATCCGGGTGGACGAATACACCGGCCGCCGCTTCACCTTCTTCGCCGACCCGGACGACCTGCCGCTGGAGCTGTACGAGATCCCGGCCGACGCCGGCTGAACCGTGCGCCGGGCACGTTCCGTACCGGAGCGAATGGGTATACAGTCGGCCTTGTACCGGCCGCCTGCGCCGGCGTTCACGGACATCCCTGGGAGGGGAACATGCGCAAGACCTTCAAGACCCTGTTGCTGGCGCTGCCGCTGATGATGGCCGCGATGTCGGCCAGCGCCGCCGACGGCGCCGTCGGCCGCTGGAAGACCATCGACGACAAGACCGGCAAGGTGAAGTCGATCGTGGAGATCACCCAGGCCACCAACGGCACGCTGACCGGCAAGGTCGTGGACATCCTGCACTCGGACAAGGGCCCGAATCCGGTCTGCGACGGCTGCGAGGGCGCCAACAAGAACAAGCCGGTCAAGGGCATGACCATCCTGTGGAACCTCAAGGCCGACGGCACCAACGCCTGGTCCGGCGGCACCATCCTGGATCCGGGCAACGGCAAGACCTACAAGTCCAAGATGAAGCTGCAGACCGGCGGCGCCAAGCTCGACGTGTCCGGCTGCGTGGCCTTCATCTGCCGCGCCCAGACCTGGGTGCGCGAGTAAGCCCGGCGCTGCTTTTGTCCCCCCGTAACCCGGCTTCGGCCGGGTTACTGCGTTTTGGCGTGCGATAATCCCCGGTTCCCCTGGCAACAGCGCTCATCATGACCCGCACCGCTCTCGTCACCTCCGCCCTGCCCTACGCCAACGGCCCGCTGCACCTGGGCCACCTGGTCGGCTACATCCAGGCTGACATCTGGGTGCGCGCGCGTCGAATGAGCGGCGGCAAGACCTGGTTCGTCTGCGCCGATGACACCCATGGCACCCCGATCATGCTTGCGGCCGAGAAGGCCGGCGTGACCCCGGAGGCCTTCATCGCCAACATCCAGGCCAGCCACGAGCGTGATTTCGCCGCGTTCGGCGTGGCGTTCGATCATTACGACTCGACCAACTCGGCGGCCAACAAGGCGCTGACCGAAGCCTTCTACCTCAAGCTCGAGGCCGAAGGGCACATCGCGCGCCGCTCCGTGGCCCAGTTCTACGACCCGGCCAAGGGCATGTTCCTGCCGGACCGCTACATCAAGGGCATCTGCCCGAACTGTGGCACGCCGGATCAGTACGGTGACAACTGCGAGGTCTGCGGCGCCACCTACAGCCCGACCGACCTGAAGGATCCCAAATCGGTGATCTCCGGCGCCACGCCGGAAATCCGCGATTCGGAGCATTTCTTCTTCGAGGTCGGCCGCTTCGAAGGCTTCCTGCGCGAGTGGCTGGCCGGCGACGTCGCCCTGCCGGGCGTGAAGGCCAAGCTGGGTGAGTGGCTCAACGCCGAGGGTGGCCTGCGCGCGTGGGACATCTCGCGCGATGCGCCGTACTTCGGCTTCCAGATTCCGGGTCACCCGGGCAAGTACTTCTACGTGTGGCTGGATGCGCCGATCGGCTACCTCTCCAGCTTCCAGGCGCTGTGCGCGAAGACCGGCGAAGATTTCGACGCGCACCTGCGCGCCGGCACCAGCACCGAGCTGCACCACTTCATCGGCAAGGACATCGTGAACTTCCACGGCCTGTTCTGGCCGGCGGTGCTGCACGGCACCGGCCACCGCGCCCCGACCCGCCTGCACGTCAACGGCTACCTGACCGTGGATGGCGCCAAGATGTCCAAGTCGCGCGGCACCTTCGTGATGGCCCGCACCTTCCTGGATGCCGGGCTGGAACCGGAAGCGCTGCGCTATTACTTCGCGGCCAAGTCCTCCGGCGGCGTGGACGACCTCGACCTGAACCTGGGCGATTTCATCGCGCGCGTCAACGCGGATCTGGTCGGCAAGTTCGTCAACCTGGCCAGCCGCTGCGCCGGCTTCATCAGCAAGCGCTTCGAGGGCCGCCTGGCCGCCACGCTGCCCGATGCCGCCCAGTACGACCGTTTCGTCGCCGCGCTGGCGCCGATCCGCGAGGCGTACGAGCGCAACGATCCGGCCAGTGCACTGCGCCAGACCATGGCGCTGGCCGACGAAGCCAACCGCTATATCGACGATGAAAAGCCGTGGGTGATCGCCAAGCAGGACGGCGCCGACGCGCAGCTGCAATCGGTCTGCACCCAGGGTCTGAACCTGTTCCGCGTGCTGGTCACCGCACTCAAGCCGGTGCTGCCGGCCACCGCCGCGCAGGCCGAGGCCTTCCTGGCCGCGCCCGTGCACGCCTGGACCGACATCGCCGCCCCGCTGACCGCACACACCATCGCGGTGTACGCGCCCCTGTTCACCCGTATCGACCCGAAAAAAATCGACGCCATGACCGACGCATCCAAGGACACCCTGCAGGCCGCCACCCCGGCCCCCGCCGCCCCGGCCAAACCGGCCAAGCCCGCTGCCGCACCGGCGCCGGTCGCGGCGGCCGATGGCGAGGCCGCACCGGCCTACATCGGCATCGACGACTTCGCCAAGCTGGATCTGCGCATCGGCAAGGTGCTGGTCTGCGAATTCGTGGAAGGGTCGGACAAGCTGCTGCGTTTCGAACTCGACGCCGGTGACCTGGGCAAGCGCCAGATCTTCTCCGGCATCCGCGCCAGCTACGGCGAGCCGGCGCAGCTGGTCGGCCGCAGCGTGGTCTTCATCGCCAACCTGGCCCCGCGCAAGATGCGCTTCGGCCTGAGCGAAGGCATGATCCTGTCGGCCGGCTTCGACGGCGGCGCGCTGGCGCTGCTGGATGCCGACAGCGCCGCGTTGCCGGGCATGCCGGTCCGCTGATCGCTGCGACAGGGCGGCCACCGGGTCGCCCTGCCACGCTCGTCTGCCTGGAGGTGTGGGTTGGAACTGGCGCTGTTCGATTTCGACCACACGGTCACCACCTGCGATACCTACGGGCGTTTCCTGCGCCGCGTGGCCACACCGGAGCAGCTCGCGCAGGCGTGGTGGAAGGTCGGTCCGTGGCTGCTGGCCTATCGCCTCAAGCTGATCTCCGCGCAACGCATCCGCGCCCGCGTCACCCGCCTGACCTTCACCGACCGCCATCTGGAGGACATCACCGCACAGGCCGCCGGCTACGCGCGCGATGTGCTGCCCGGGGTGATGCGGACGGAGATGCTCGAACAGATCCACTGGCATCTCAAACAACAGCACACCGTGGTGATCGTGTCCGGCTCGCTGGACCTGTACCTGCGCCCGTGGTGCGAGGCGATGGGGCTGGACCTGATCTGCAACCGGTTGGAGAGCCGCGACGGACGCCTCACCGGGCGCTACGCCGAGGGCGACTGCGCGCCGCACAAGGTGGAGCACATCCGCCGGCGTTACGACCTCGCGCGCTACCTGCGCATCCACGCCTACGGCGACAGCGGCGAAGACCGCCCGATGCTCGCGCTCGCCCACGAGCGCTGGTATCGCGGCAAGCCCATGACGCCGCGTCGGAATCCACCGGCGCCCCTCCCACCGGCGCGGGACAGCCGGGCCTGATGCCCCACCGCGCAGCCACCGCCACGCCATGAGCCTCCCCATCGATACCCTCACCGAACGCCTCGACCGCCTCCTGCCACAGACCCAATGTGGGCAGTGCGGCTACGACGGCTGCCGCCCGTATGCCGAGGCGATGGCATGCGGCGAGGCGGGCATCGATCACTGCCCGCCGGGCGGTGATGCCGGCGCGCGCGCCCTGGCCAACGTCCTGGGTGTGCCGGCGCTGCCATTCGACCGCACGCGCGGTGCACACAAGGCGCCGCAGGTTGCGGTGGTGATCGAAGCCGACTGCATCGGCTGCACCAAGTGCATCCAGGCCTGCCCGGTCGATGCGATCGTCGGCGGCGCCAAGTTCATGCACACCGTCATCGCCGATCTGTGCACGGGCTGCGAGCTGTGCATCCCGCCGTGCCCGGTGGACTGCATCGAGCTGGTCCGCGCGCCCTGACTCTCGCGCCGGGCGCCGGGCGCCATGCGCCATGCGCCTCGCGGTAGCGGCAGGGTCTGGGCGCACGGCGATGCGTCGATCACCATGGCGCCCAGCGGTTCCGCGGTGCGCTTACGGCAATGCCGCCGTCACCACGATCTCCACTTTCCAGCTCGCATCCGCCAGCTTGGCTTCCACCGTGGCGCGGGCGGGGGTCATGCCGGCCACCACCCACTCATCCCACGCGGCATTCATGCCGGCGAAATCGTTGATGTCGGCGAGGAAGATTTCCGCGCGCAGGATGTGCTGCTTGTCACTGGCCACCAGCGCCAGCAGCTTGTCGATCTCTTCCAGCACCTGACGGGTCTGGCCGGTGATGTCCTGGCTGGTGTCTTCGGGGATCTGCCCGGACAGATAGGCGACCTTGTTGTGCACGGTCATTTCGGACATGCGCGGACCAACGTCGAAACGTTCCAACATGGCGATTACTCCTCTGGATGAAACCGCATTGTCACCGATGCGGCGTGCGCCTGCCCGGCCCGGTGCGCAAAGCAGCCACAGCACGCACAGCGCACCCGCTTGGCAAGCGCCGGCATCAGGCGCACGATTTGCCGGTCAGGCGGCCACGCCTGTGTTGACTCTTTCATCGCCCACCCCGGAGCACGCTGTACCGATGACCGACACCGCCCCTGCTCCCACGCCGGCCCGCGCCCCCTGGCGCCGGGCCGCAACCGTCGTCATCCCGCTGGTGATCCTGGCCTTGGCCCTGCGTGGCCTGGCCAACGAATTCGATGAGCATGGCTACCGCGCGATCCGCGAGGCGTTCCGGCATCTGGGCGCCGGCCAGATCGCGTTGACCGTGCTGCTTGGCCTGGCCAGCTATGCCTGCCTGATCGGCTTCGATGCGATCGGTCTGCGCCGCAGCGGCAAGCGCCTGCATCCGGCGCGGGTCGGCATCACCGCGTTCCTGGCGCATACGCTGGGGCAGACCCTGGGCTTTGCCGCCCTCACCGGCGGTGCCGTGCGCCTGCGTGGCTATGGCCGTGCCGGGCTGAGCCTGGGCGAGATCGGCCAGGTCGTGTTGATGAGCACACTGGGCTTCGTGTTCGGGGCGTGGCTGCTGCTGGCGTTGGCCTTCCTGCTTGAACCCGGCGCTGCCGCGCTGGCGCTGCCGATCCCGGTGCAGGCGGTGCGGGTCATCGGCGTTCTCGGCCTGCTGGCCTATGTCGGCACGGTGCTGCTGGTGGGGCGTGAAGGCCGCAGCTTCCAGATCCGCGGGCACGCCTTGTGGCTGCCCGACCGCCGCACCATGCTCGGTGTCACTGCGCTGAGCGTGGTCGAACTGGTGCTGGCCAGTGCGGCGTTCTATGTGCTGCTGCCGATGGATACGCCAACCGGCCTGCCCGGTTTCGTCGGGCTGTATCTGGTCGCGGTGCTGGCCGGCCTGATCTCCAGCGTGCCGGCCGGCCTGGGCGTGTTCGAGTGGAGCCTGCTCAAGCTGTTGCCGCAGGTCGCACCCGCTGCGGTGCTGGCGGCGGCGCTGATCTACCGCGTGACCTATTACGTGCTGCCGCTGCTGCTGGCGACGGTGCTGGCGGTCGCGCCG
>DMZT01000074.1 GCA_003484865.1 Stenotrophomonas sp. | reverse complement strand
GGGCGAACCGGTGATGCGAGGAGCCGGCCAGCGGCCGGCACTACCGGGATCACGGAGCCGGGCAGAGCCCGGCGTTACGCCAGCGCCGCCTCGATGTCGCCGCGCAGCGATTCGGGCTTGTCGGTCGGCGCATACCGCGCCAGCACCTGCCCATCGCGCCCGACCAGGAACTTGCTGAAGTTCCACTTGATCCCGCGCGTGCCCAATACCCCGGCCTTCTCGGCCTTGAGCCACTGCCACAGCGGATCAGCGCCGGCGCCGTTGACCTCGACCTTGTCCGACATCGGGAAACTGACCCCGTAGGTCAGCGAGCAGAATTCCCCGATCTGCGCCGCATCGCCCGGCTCCTGGTGCCCGAACTGATCGCAGGGAAACCCGACCACCACCAGCCCCCGTGGCCCGAACTCCCGCCACAGCGCCTCCAGCCCCTCGTACTGCGGCGTAAAACCGCACTTGCTGGCCACATTGACCAGCAGCAACACCTTGCCCCGGTACTGCGCCAACGCCTGCGGCTGGCCGGACAGGTCCACGAACGGGAAGTCGAAGGCAGTGGTCATGGCAGGGGATTCCGGTGGAAAGACCTCATCTTAGCTTGCCTGCTGGACTCGTCCTGCACGGCTGGGGAGCCGGCCAGCGGCCGGCACTACTGCTCCCAATCTGGCCACACGCCGCTTTTTAAGGCGCCAATCAACTGTCCGGCGCCGCAGTTGCTTTCGCCATGCCCCGGCCGTGGTCCGGCCAAAACATGCCTTTCGACACAAGCCCCTCCGCAACGGCTCGGGTTACCCTCAAAGACTTGTCTGACCGGAGAATTCCCCTTGACCACCCGTCTTGCCCTCGCCGTCGCCGTGACCCTCGGCCTTGCCCTGCCCGCCTATTCGGCCACCGCCGCCACCCCGGCCGCGACCAGCGCCCAGCAGGCCAACCCGTTCTTCGCCGACAGCCCGCTGCCGCTGCACTTCCCGCAGTTCGACAAGATCAAGGACAGCGACTTCGCGCCCGCCTTCGACGCCGGCATGGCCCAGCAGCTGAAGGAAGTCGAGGCGATCGCCAACAACAAGGCCAAGCCGACCTTCGACAACACCCTCATCGCCCTGGAAAAGAGCGGTGAGACCCTGGACCGCGCCACCACCGTCTTCTTCAGCCTGGTCGGTGCCGACACCAACGACGCACGCAAGAAGCTGCAGGCCGATTACTCCGCCCGCTTCGCCGCGCACAGCGACGCGATCGCGCTGAACGGCAAGCTGTTCGCCCGCATCCAGACCCTGTACGACACCCGCGCCCAGCTCGGCCTCGACGCCGAGGGCGTGCGCCTGGTCGAGAAGTACTACGAGAGCTACGTCCGCGCCGGCGCCAAGCTGTCCGAAGCCGACAAGACCAAGCTCAAGGAAATGAACGCCGAACTGGCCAACCTGGGCACCAAGTTCAGCCAGAACGTGCTGGCCGAAGTGAACGCCTCGGCGATCACCGTCGATGACGTCAAGGAGCTGGCCGGCCTCTCGCAGGAGCAGATCTCCGCCGCTGCCGAAGCCGCCAAGGCCCGCGGCCAGGACGGCAAGTACGTCATCACCCTGCTCAACACCACCGGCCAGCCGCCGCTGACCAACCTGGCCAACCGCGCGCTGCGCCAGAAGATCTACGAAGCCTCCATCACCCGCGGCAGCCGCGGCGGTGAGTACGACAACACCGCCCTGGTCTCGCGCATCATGCAGCTGCGTGCCGACAAGGCCAAGCTGATGGGCTTTGCGAACTTCGCCGCCTACAACCTGACCAACCAGACCGCCAAGACCCCCGAAGCGGTCAACGCCATGCTCGGCCAGCTCGCCCCGGCCGCCGTCGCCAACGCCAAGCGCGAAGCCGCCGACCTGCAGGCGATGATCGACAAGGAGCAGAAGGCCGCCGGCAAGCCCACCTTCAAGCTGGAAGCCTGGGACTGGGCGTTCTACAGCGAGAAGGTCCGCCAGGCCAAGTACAACTTCGACGAATCCCAGCTCAAGCCGTACTTCGAAATGAAGAACGTGCTCGAAAACGGCGTCTTCCACGCCGCCCAGCTTGAATTCGGCCTGACCTTCAAGCAGCGCACCGACCTGCCGGTCTACCACGAAGACGTCACCGTCTATGACGTGTTCGATGCCGACGGCAGCCAGCTGGCGATCTTCATCTTCGACCCGTACGCACGCGCCTCCAAGCGCGGCGGTGCGTGGATGAACTCGTACGTCTCGCAGTCCGAACTGACCGGCTTCAAGCCGGTGGTCGCCAACCACCTCAACATCCCCAAGCCGCCGGCCGGCAAGCCGACCCTGCTGACCTGGGATGAAGTGACCACCACCTTCCATGAATTCGGCCATGCCCTGCACGGCATGTTCTCGAACGTGAAGTACCCCTACTTCTCGGGCACCTCGGTGCCGCGCGACTTCGTCGAGTTCCCCTCGCAGGTCAACGAGATGTGGGCCGATGATCCGGTCATCCTGAAGAACTACGCCAAGCACTACCAGAACGGCACGGCCATGCCGCAGGCCCTGCTCGACAAGGTCGTCGCTGCCGCCAAGTTCAACCAGGGCTTCGCCACCACCGAGTACCTCGGTGCGGCCATGCTCGATCAGCGCTGGCACCAGATCGGCCCGGACCAGGTGCCGGCTGCCAAGGACGTCATGAAGTTCGAAGCCGATGCCCTGGCCAAGGACGGCATCTTCTACGCGCCGGTCCCGCCGCGTTACAAGACCCCGTACTTCAGCCACATCATGGGCGGCTACTCGGCCGGCTACTACGCCTACATCTGGTCCGAAGTGTTGGATGCCAACACCCAGAAGTGGTTCCGCGAGAACGGCGGCCTGAGCCGCAAGAACGGTGACCACTTCCGCCAGACCCTGCTCTCCAAGGGCGGCAGCGTCGATGCGATGGAGCTGTTCCAGAACTTCGCCGGCCACGCCCCGCAGATCGAGCCGCTGCTCGAAAAGCGCGGCCTGACCTCGGGTGACAGCAAGAAGTAAGCGTCCG
>DMZT01000269.1 GCA_003484865.1 Stenotrophomonas sp. | reverse complement strand
AAGAGGCAAGCGCCTCAGCACGGCGTGGACATCATCGGGTAGTGCCGGCCGCCGGCCGGCACCTACCGGAGCAACCAGTCCCGCAGTGCCGCGCTGACCTCGTCGGGCTTCTCCATCGGGGCCAGATGGCCACAATCGGGCAGCGCCACCAGGGCTGAATCCGGCACCAGCGCATGCATCGCCTCGCTGATCGCCAGCGGGGTGATGCGGTCGTTCGCACCGCATACGATCAACAGCGGATCGCGGTATCCGGCCAGCACGTCATGGCCATCCACCCGGTCCAGTGCGCTCTGGCGCAGGAACACCTCCGCGCCCAGCCGCGCGGTCATGTCGCGTACGCGCTGCACCAGCACATCGTCATCCAGCCGCGAGGCATCGATGTAGCTGCGCATCAACGTGTCACCGAAGCCGTGGAATTTTCCGGGCAGACGCACGCTTGCCTGCTGCGTCCTCCGTTGCGCGGCGCGCTCGGGCGAGTCGGCATGGATCGAGGTGTCGATCAGGGCCAGCCGCAGCACCCGCTCCGGCGCGGTGCGCAGAATCTGCTGGGCGACGAAACCGCCGAGGGAGAACCCGGCCAGGGCAAAGCGCGCCGGTGCCTGCGCCAGCACGTCATCGACCACAGCCTGCATCGTCTCGCCGCGGGTCTGGTCGCCCACGATGCAGTCGGCGATATCGGACAGGTCGGCGATCTGCGCACGCCAGAGTTCAGCGTCGTTGAGCAGGCCGGGGAGCAGCAGCAGGGGGAGGCGGTCGGTCATCCCGTATTGTCGCCCCGCCCACGTGCACGCGCCGTACCGCGATCGGCTCAGTGCGTTGCAGGATCGGGCGCCTGCGGCACCTGTACGTCCTGCACCGGCAGGGTCACCACCATCACCGTCGAATCGTCCGGGTCGAGCCGGGTCTTGAAGCCCAGGCTCTGGCACATCGCCAGCATGGTGCTGTTCTCGCGCAGCACCTGGCCTTCGATGATGTTCAGGCCCAGCCATTGCGCGTACTCGATCATGATCGCCATCAACCGCCAACCGATGCCGTGGCCCTTGAGGTCGGAGCGGATCAGGATGCCGTACTCGCCACGGTCGTAGTCCGCATCGGCGTGCAGGCGCACCGCGCCGAGCATGTCGCCGCTGCGCGGGTCGATGGCCACCAGCGCGATGGAACGCGCGTAGTCGAGCTGGGTCAGGCGCGCGATGAACTCGTGGCTGAAGTGCTTCACCGACTGGAAGAAGCGCAGCCGCAGGTCGTCATCGGTGACGCGCGCGAAGAAGGCACGGAACAGCGCGTCGTCCTCGGGGCGGACCGGGCGTACAAAGGCGGGGGCGCCGTCGGACAGGGTGATGGTGCGCTCCCACTCCTTCGGGTACGGAAACACCGCGAAACGGGGGTGGCCGCGGCCCTTGTGCAGCTTGCGCGACGGTTCGATCGCCACGCGCGCATCGAGTGCAATCACCCCGTCGCGGTCGGCCAGCAGCGGATTGATGTCGAGCGTGCGGATCTCGGGGATGTCGGCGGCAAGCTGGGCGAGCTTGACCAGGATCAGCGCAACCGCGCGTTCGTCGGCGGCCGGAACATCGCGGTACGCCTTGAGGATGCGTGAGACCCGCGTGCGGCCGATCAGTTCATGAGACAGGCGCAGGTCCAGCGGTGGCAGGGCGATCGCCTTGTCGTCGATCACTTCGACCGCAGTGCCGCCACGGCCGAATACGATCACCGGGCCGAAGGTCGGGTCATCGGCAATACCCGCGATCAACTCGCGCGCCTTGGGCCGCACGATGGTCGGCTGCACCAGCACGCCATCGATACGCGCATCGGGCCGCTTTTCATGCGCGCGCGCGATGATCGAGGTCGCCGCCGCATGCACGGATTGCAGGGTACCGAGGTTCAGACGCACGCCGTCGACATCGGACTTGTGCGGGATGTCGGCCGAGAACACCTTGATCGCCACCGTGGCGCCCTGCTCCAGCAATGGCTGGGCCAGGTCCATCGCCTCGTGGGCATCACGGGCCTGCATCACCGGCGCGGACGGAATGCCGTAGGCGCTGAGCAGCTGGTGGGTGGCGATCGGGTCCAGCCACTGCTGGCCGGCGGCCAGTGCGGTTTCCACCAGCGCGCGCGCCCCGGCGGTATCGACCACGAAATCCTCGGGCAGGCTGGGCGGGGTTTCCATCAACGCGGCCTGCGCGTCGCGGTAGCGCACCAGATGCTGGAAGCCGCGCACGGCCTCGGCTTCGGTCGGGTAGGTCGGCACGCGCGCGGCATTGAGCGTGGCGGTGGCACGATCGTCGTTGCCCAGCCACACCGCGAACACCGGCTTGTCGCGGTGGTGGCGCGGGCGCAGGCCGAGCGTGCGGGTCAGGGCCTGCGCGGCATCGGCCGAGGAGGTGAACGCGGTCGGCACGTTGACCACCAGCACGGCGTCGTTCTCGGTATCGGACATCAGCGCTTCGATCGCCGCGGCGTAGCGGTCGCCATCGGCATCGACCACGATGTCGACCGGATTGCTGCGCGACCAGCCTTGCGGCAGCACCGCATCGAGCTGGGCGACGGTGGCCGGCGACAGCTCGGCCAGGCTGCCGCGCAGGGCCAGCAGCTGGTCCACCGCCAGCCGCCCCACCCCACCGC
Source organism: Stenotrophomonas sp. (assembly GCA_003484865.1). GTDB lineage: Bacteria > Pseudomonadota > Gammaproteobacteria > Xanthomonadales > Xanthomonadaceae > Stenotrophomonas. Next base: position 1,286 of record DMZT01000269.1, on the reverse strand, counting down.
CGTTGCTCAGGATCGCCAGGCGACGGCCCGGGAAGGTGCCGAGCCGGCCCAGTGTTTCGGCCGCGGTGAACAGCTCATCCAGCGCGCTGACGCGCAGCAGGCCCGCACGGTTGAATGCCGCACCGTACACCGCATCGGCGCTGGCCAGCGCCTGCACGTGGGTATCGGCATCGGGATTGATGCGGATGTGGCGGCCGGATTTGACCACCACCACCGGCTTGGCGCGCGCAGCGGCACGCGCGGCGGACATGAACTTGCGCGCATCGCGGATGTGCTCGACGTACAGCAGGATCGCGCGGGTGCGGTAATCGGTGGCGAAGTAATCGAGCAGATCGCCGAAGTCGACATCCAGGGTGTCGCCGAGCGAGACCACGGCAGAGAAACCGACCGAGCGCGCCACGCCCCACTCCACCAGGGCCGCGGCAATCGCACTGGATTCGGAGATCAGGGCCAGATCGCCGGCCTGCGGGAAGTGCGCGGCGATGCTGGCGTTCAAGCGTGCATGCGGCGCGATCACGCCCAGGCAGTGCGGGCCGAGAATACGCAGGCCCTTGGGCCGGGCGGCGGCCTCCACCTGCGCGGCCAGCGAGCCCGGGCCTTCGCCCAGGTTGGCCGTCAGAATGATCGCCGCGCTGACACCGCGCTCGGCGGCCGTGGCCACCACCTGCGGCACGATGCTGGCCGGGGCGGTGATCACCACCAGCTCGGGCACCCAGTCCAGATCCTTGAGCCGCTTCACGGTGCGGATGCCGTCGATCTCGCTGTAACGCGGATTGATCCAGGCCACCTTGCCGGTGAAGCCGGTGCCGCGCAGATTGCGCATCACCGCGCGGCCAGCGGAGCGTTCACGTGGGCTGCCGCCGATCACGGCGACCGACTGCGGGCGGAAGACGGCTTGCAGGTGGTAGGTGCTCATGCGATCAGACAGTAACAGGGACGGGGGTGGTTATTAACCACCCCCCGTCCCTGTCAAAGGAGGGTGCCGCGCAGGATCATCGCGGCGATGCTGAAGTAGATGACCAGGCCGGTAACATCGACCAGCGTGGCCACGAACGGGGCCGAGGCGCTGGCCGGGTCGAAGCCCAGGCGCTTGAGGATGAAGGGCAGCATCGAGCCGGACAGCGAGCCGAAGGTGACGATGCCGACCAGGGCCGCGCCGATGGTCAGTGCCAGCAGCTGCCAGTGCTCGCCGTAGTCGTGCAGGCCCAGCAGCTGCCAGGACACGATGCGGATGATCGCCAGCACGCCCAGGATCGCGCCCAGGGTGATGCCAGATCGGAAGAGCG
>DMZT01000274.1:8140-13077 GCA_003484865.1 Stenotrophomonas sp. | reverse complement strand
CGCCACAGCCCCCGGCCGTGCAACCGGTGCCGGTCGACAGCCTGTCCGACAGGATGGCCCCGGTGAAGTCGTCCTCGCAGACCCAGCAGCAGCTGCGCACGCACCCGATCCAAAGCAAAGGCCCCGCGCAGCCCGCACCGCTGCAGGGCCCGGCCGTGCAGAGCAAGGTCTACGACCGCCACGGCCGGATCATTCCGGGGGTCAAGCAGGTAGGCCCGAACCGCGTGCTCGATACCCGCACCGGCCGCTATTACGACGCCGTCCCCAGCGCTGACGGCCAACAGATCAAGCCCTGACTCCCGGGGTGGCAGGCGGGCAACATGAATGGTTTACATCGCCGCCCGCGCAGTCATCCCCGTCAACGCAAGGCCTCACTGTTTTTTCGCCTGTGATTAACCGAATCGGCGGGACCCTGTACCCGCGCCGCAATACAGCGCATCCCCCGAGGTTTTTCGAGAAGAGTGCAATCATGGCTAACCAGCAGAACCGCAGTCCCGGCAAGACGCCGCAGGAGCAGCAGGGCAGTCAGCAACAGAACCAGAAGCCCGGCCAGCAGAACCAGCAGCAGTGGGACCAGCAGAATCAGAAGGGCGGCAAGCAGCAGGACCAGAAGCATCAGGACCAGAAACAGCAGCGCTGATGCGCTTGGCGCAATGAACAAGGGCGGTGCGCACATGCGCGCCGCCTTTTTGCGTTTCAGCCACGCCACTCAATCATGCGACCGGATCAATCAGGAATCGGCAGGGTCAAGGTCTCCTTGACCTCTTCCATCACGATGTAGCTCTTGGATTCGCGCACGTGCGGCAAGGTCAACAAGGTGCTGCCCAGCAGCTTGCGGTACGAGGCCATCTCGCTGATGCGGGCCTTGAGCAGGTAGTCGAAATCGCCCGAGACCAGATGGCATTCCAGCACATTGGGCAGCTTCAACGCCGCGCGCCGGAACTCTTCAAAGATGTCGCCGGATTTGTAGGCCAGGCTGATCTCCACGAACACCAGCAGGCTGGCCTTGAGGTAATGCGGATCAAGCTTGGCGTAGTAGCCGGTGATGGCCCCGTCGCGCTCCAGCCGGCGGACGCGCTCGGTGCACGGCGTGGTCGACAGCCCGACCCGCTCGCCCAGTTCGGTGAAGGAAATCCGACCCTCGGCCTGCAGGATGCGCAGGATCTTGCGGTCGATCTTGTCCAGTTCACGGGCACGCGTGGCCATCGGCGTCAGCCTCTCAAGGATGTTCGCGAGACAATACCCTGCCTGGTGCTGGAAAAACAGGCGAATTGCTTGGTTGCGGCTGACTATACTTCCTCAATTATGGTCCCGGCGTGCTCCTGCGCAGGGAATGATCGGGTTGGAGAGGTGTCATGCGCGTTCTAGTCCTTGGCAGCGGTGTGATCGGCACGACCAGTGCCTGGTACCTGCGGCAGGCCGGGTTTGAAGTCACGGTCGTCGACCGCCAGCCCGGTCCGGCGCTGGAAACCAGTTTCGCCAACGCAGGCCAGCTGTCGTTCGGCTATACCTCGCCGTGGGCAGCGCCCGGCGTGCCGCTCAAGGCCGTCAAGTGGCTGTTCGCCGAGCATGCGCCGCTGGCCATCCGCCCGGGCCTGGACTGGCACCAGTACCGCTGGCTGGCGCAGATGCTGCGCAACTGCACGCATGAGCGCTATGCGATCAACAAGGCGCGCATGGTGCGCATGTCCGAGTACAGCCGCGACTGCCTCAACGAGCTGCGCCGCGAGACCGGCATCGAGTTCGAAGGCCGCGACCTGGGCACCACCCAGTTGTTCCGCACCCAGCAGCAGCTGGACGCCTCGGCGCAGGACATCGAGGTGCTGGCCCAATACGGCGTGCCCTACGAGGTGCTTGATCGCGACGGCATCATCGCCCACGAACCGGCGCTGGCCGGCGTGGCCGACAAGCTGGTCGGCGCGCTGCGCCTGCCGCGCGACCAGACCGGCGATTGCCAGTTGTTCACCCGTCGCCTGGCGCAGATGTGCGTCGATGCCGGGGTGGAGTTCCGCTTCGACCAGGACATCGCCGGCCTGCAGAGCGAGGGCGACCGCATCACCGGTGTACGCATCGATGGCAAGCTGGAAACCGCCGATCACTACGTGGTCGCGCTGGGCAGCTATTCGCCGTCGCTGGTCGCACCGCTGGGCATGCAGCTGCCGGTGTACCCGCTCAAGGGCTACTCGCTGACGCTGCCGATCACCGACCCGGCGATGGCCCCGACCTCGACCATCCTGGATGAAAGCTACAAGGTGGCCGTGACCCGCTTTGACGACCGCATCCGCGTGGGTGGCATGGCCGAAGTGGGCGGGTTCGACCTGTCCCTCTCGCCGCGCCGCCGCGCCACGCTGGAGAAGGTGGTGCGCGATCTGTACCCGGAGGGCGGCGACCTGTCGCGCGCCGAGTTCTGGACCGGCCTGCGCCCGGCCACGCCGGACGGCACCCCGGTGGTCGGCGCCACGCCGTACCGCAACCTGTTCCTCAATACCGGCCACGGCACCCTGGGCTGGACCATGGCCTGCGGCTCCGGCCGCTACCTGGCCGACCTGATGGATGCCCGCCAGCCGCAGATCAGCACCGAAGGCCTGGATATTTTCCGCTACACCCACCATGCCGCGTCCGTCCGTCACCGTGAGTCGAGTTCATGCGCCCAGCCCGTGCGTTGATTGACCTGGACGCGCTGCGCAGCAATTACCGGCTGGCACGCGAACTGGGGGGCGGCAAGGCCGTTGCGGTGATCAAGGCCGATGCCTACGGGCACGGTGCGGTGCGCTGCGCCCGCGCGCTGCAGACCGAGGCCGATGCGTTCGGCGTGGCCTGCATCGAGGAAGCGCTGGAACTGCGGGCGGCCGGTATCACCGGCCCGATCCTGCTGTTGGAAGGCTTCTTCGATGCCGACGAACTGCCGCTGATCGTCGAGCACGACCTGTGGTTCGCGGTTGGCGCTCCGTGGCAGGTGGAGGCGGTGGCCGCGTTTCCGACCACCGCCACGCTCACCGTGTGGTTGAAGCTGGACAGTGGCATGCATCGCCTGGGCCTGTGGCCGGACGAGTTCCGCGCCGCGCACGCCACGCTCAGTGCGCTGGCGCATGTCGGGCCGATGGTGCTGATGACCCACATGGCGCGTGCCGACGAGCTGGACAGCCCGCGCACCCGCGAGCAGGCCGACGTCTTCGCGGCCGCCATCGAAGGCCTGACCGGGCAGACCAGCCTGTGCAACTCGCCGGCGCTGCTGGGCTGGCCGGAGGTGCGCAGTGACTGGGTGCGCCCAGGCCTGATGCTGTACGGGATCAACCCGATGCCGGCGCACACGGCCCTGACCGAGCGCCTGCGCCCGGTGATGACCATGCGGTCGAAAATCTTTGCCGTGCGCGACATCGCGGTCGGCGAGCCGGTCGGCTATGGCGCGCGCTTCGTCGCGCAGCGGCCGACCCGGGTGGGCGTCGTGGCCCTCGGCTATGCCGATGGCTACCCGCAGTTCGCGCCGAACGGCACCCCGGTGCGCATTGATGGACAGCCCGGCATCGTGATCGGTCGGGTCTCGATGGACATGCTCACCGTGGATCTGACCCACCTGCCGCAGGCCGGCATCGGCAGCACGGTGACGCTGTGGGGCGATGCGCCGCGCATCGAGGCCCTGGCGCCGCTGTGCGGGGTCAGTGCCTACCAGCTGCCGTGCGGCGTGAAGCGAGTCGTGCGCGAGTACGCTGACGGCTGAGCCGCCACCGGCGATGCCGGGTGCATGAAAAAGGCGGCGCTGATGCGCCGCCTTCGTCCTGTCAGAGCCAACGGCTCAGGTATTGGCCGTGGCCTCATTGCGCAGATCGCGCCGGATCCAATCATCCAGCAGGCGCTTCTCGTAGCGCAGCGGGTCGGTGTCGCTCTGCCGTCCGATGTTGTGCAGGTAGCCGGTGTCCTGCAGCTTGCGCTCACCTTCGCCGATCACCTGTCCCTGGGCATCCTTCAGGGTGTAGGTCAGGGTCACGCGCGGGGGGTAGATATCGCGCATCACCCGGATGTCGTTGGCGCGCGGGCCGTGCCACGGCTCGTAATCGCCGGCGCGCTTGATGTCGGTGAAGGTCACCTCCAGCGTCTGGCCGGGCTGCAGTGCCTTGCTGGCGGTGGTCTGCACGTACTTGGCCAGCTGCTGTACCCAGTCACCGCGTTCGGCTTCAAAGCGGTTGTTGCTCAGCCGGATCTCGGTGAACTGGGCCGGGTCGGTCCACATCACCTGGACCGGACCCTCCGCCTTGAGCGCGCGCGGGGCCTGCGGATCGGTCACGGTGCGTGGGGCGGCGGAGGCACTGCCGATGAGCAGCAGGCCGGCCAGGGCGCCGGCGATCAGGGATGTGCGGTTCATGACAACTCCTGGGCGCGATCACAAGGGGGATCAGGCACCCAGTGTGATCCTGATCCGGGTGAGGGACAATCCACGCGTGTATGCTCCGGCACTGCGGTTGGCGCCAATTCACCCAGGCCGCCCCCGACCCTCGGCGCTTGACGCTGCGAATACGCGCGTTGGCCGATCCTGTCCTCCTCTGTTTCGCCAGTTGCCTCATTGACGCCCTTGCCCAGCCTGCCCACCTCGACGTTGGAACGCGCCTCCTTCCTGGCTTCATCGCCGGATCCGGCCCTGTATCGCACGGTACTTGAACGCCTGAATGCGGGGTTCTGCATCATCGAAGTGATCTTCGACGATGCCGGGGTGGGTGTGGACTACCGGTTTGTCGAGGTCAACGAGGCGTTTTCACGCAATACCGGGCTGAGCAACGTCTGCGGACAGCGGATGAGCAGCCTGCAACCCGGCCATGAATCCGACTGGTACCGCACCTATGGCGAGGTGGCGCGTAGCGGGCAGGCACGGCAGTTCGAGATGGAAGCGCGCGCGCTGAACCGGTGGTACTCGGTGGAAGCGGTCAGCGTGGGCGAGCCGGACG
>DMZT01000274.1:0-8019 GCA_003484865.1 Stenotrophomonas sp. | reverse complement strand
TGGCCGTGGTGTTCTTCGACATCACCAACCGCAAGCACATCGAGGTGGAGCTGGCCGAAAGCGAGGCGCGCTTCAGCGCGCTGGCCGATGGCCTGCCGATGCCGGTCTGGGTGCTGGATGAGCGCGGCCATTCGCGCTTCGTCAACAGTGCCTTCAGCGAGTTTTTTGGAGGCGATGAGCAGCGCGTGCCGGATGATGTCTGGCGTGGCCTGGTGCATCCCGATGATGCTTCGGTGTTCGATTACGAACTGCAGGAGGCGCTGAAATCGCAGCGCTCCATGCATGCACTGGTGCGCGGCCGTCGCGCCGATGGCCAATGGCGCTGGCTGGAAATGAACGCCCGGCCGCGCTTCTCGCGCATGGGCCGTTTCATCGGTCTGGCGGGCAGCAGTCCGGATGTGACCGAGCGCCGCGAGATCGAAATGGCGCGCGAGGAACTGCTGCAGTCCGAACGTGCGGCGCGCAGCGCGGCCGAGAACATGGCGCGGCTGAAGGATGAATTCCTGGCCACGCTCTCGCACGAGCTGCGGACCCCGCTGACCACCATCCTGGGCTGGAGCGAACTGCTGCTGCAGCGCATCGACAACACCAGCCCCATGTACAAGGGCCTGGGCGTGATCGCCAACAGTGCGATGGCGCAGAAGCGGTTGATCTCGGACATGCTGGACCTCAGCAGCATGCTGCTGGGCAAAGTGCAGCTGGAAGTGGAAATGCTGGATCTGCGTGCGCAGCTGGAAGAGGCGATGCGCGCGCAGGAGCTGGTCGCCGAAGGCAAAGCGTTGTCGATGGAGCTGGTGATGCCCGACGAGCCCTGTCTGGTGCTCGGCGATGCCACCCGCCTGCAGCAGGTGCTGTGGAACCTGCTTTCCAACGCGATCAAATTCACCCCGGCCGAGGGGCGCGTGGTGCTGACCCTGGCTGCGGACGGCGGGCACTGGTCGATCAGCGTCACCGATTCCGGCGACGGCATCGCGCCGGAGTTCCTGCGTCATCTGTTCAGCCGGTTCCGCCAGGCGGACGGCACGACCACGCGCCGGCATGGCGGCCTGGGCCTGGGCCTGGCGATCGTGCAGCAGCTGGTGGAGCTGCATGGCGGTGCGGTGGCAGCCAGCAGCGACGGCCATGGCCACGGGGCCACCTTCAACGTGCGCCTGCCGCGTTACCAGCCGCAGGCCGACGGTCGTCCGCTGCGCGAAGTGTTCAGCGGCCCGATCACCGAGCAGATCATCGAGCCGTACCCACTCAAAGGCCTGCACCTGTTGGCTGTGGAAGATCAGCCCGAAGTACTGGAGTATCTCCGGCGGCTGCTGGAAGAGCAGGGCGCCTCGGTCACCACGGCGTCCTCGGCCGGCGAAGCGCTGGCACTGCTCAACGAGAAAGGCCATGACGACATCGATGCGCTGCTGACCGATATCGGCATGCCCGGGATGGACGGTTACGGGCTGGTGCGCACCCTGCGCGACAACATGGGCGTCGAGCCGGAGGCACTGCCTGCGGTCGCGGTGACGGCGCTGGCACGTGCGGACGACCGCAAGCGTGCGTTGGCGTCGGGCTTCCAGGAGCATGTGGCCAAGCCGTATTCGGTCGCGCAGCTGGTAGCCGCTGTACGCGGTGTCCTGGGCGGCACGCGCTGAGTCCTGCGTTGGCGGCGTGTTGACGCCGCCGCGGGCACACTGGGGCGCACGCCACAGGAGTTGCCATGTCCCGCTACGCCCCCCGCATCCATACCGATCCGGCCGCCATCGCGGCGCTGGAAGCCCTGCTGCCACAGCTGCACGGCCAGACCCAGGTCGAACTCACGCTTGAGGATGGCAGCCGCCTGCTGGGCACCGTCGCGGTGCAGCCGACGCTGCAGCAATACCGCGACGCCGAAGAGAACGAAGGCAGCAATGGCCAGCTGCGGTTGGACGATCTGGATACCCCGGTCCAGCAGCACGTGGTGTGGCTGGACCAGATCAAGGCCATCCGGCAGCTGCCCTACCGCGAGTGATCGCGGCGGGCAGGTGCGGGTGGGCAGGGTTCAGTGGGTGAATTCGCTGGGCTCGGCCTCGAAGCGGCGCGCGTAGGCCCGTTCATCGGCGATCCGGGCCACCTCGTCATCGGCCAGGTCCGGGGCGCCATAGACCGCGTAGGCCACGCTGCCATCGGCGGTCTTGCCGACCTGGTGCAGGCGGTAGCGGGAATGGCCGCCGCCGGTGTCTTCGGGGTAATGCACCGGTGGCTGGCTGCCCTCCATGTCCATCTCGCTGTTGTCGACTACGCCACCGACGAACAATGCACGCATGAGCCATCTCCACGGGAAGTGAGGCTCCACCCTGCCGGTTTGGATGTTGTCAGGGCATCAACAGGACGTTGAATAAACGCAAATCCGGGTGGGGCGGGGCGAACCGGTAGAATGGCGGCCTCTTTTCAAGATGTGCCCCCGCATGGCTGCCCAGCACGACGCTCCCCTGGAAACCCTGTTCCTGCCCTTCGCCAGTGGCGCACTGTCCTGGCCGGCCGGCCCCGTGCTGTTCCTGCGCGCCCGCGATGGCGCACCGCTGCGCGAGCATGCCCAGCCGGCGCAGCTGGTCTGCGAGCAGAGCTTCCGCCCGTTCGCCGACGCCCTGGAAGCCAGTGGCTGGACCGTGCGTGACGAGCAGCAGCTGGCCGGCGATGCCACCCGCTACGCCGTGGTGCTGGTGCTGCCGCCGCGCCAGCGCGAGGAAGCCAAGGCCCTGTTCGCCCGTGCGCTGGCCCTGACCGCCCCGGGTGGCATCGTGGTGGCCTGCCAGCACAACAACGAAGGCGCGCGCTCCGGCGAAGGCGACCTGCAGCAGTTGGCCGGCCTCGGCGGCAAGCTGACCAAGAACCACTGCCGTGCCTACTGGACGGCGCCGCTCAACGGCCAGCACGACGCTGCGCTCGCGCAGCGCTGGGCCACCCTGGACGCGCCGCGCGCGATCCTTGGCGGCCGCTTCCAGAGCCGCCCGGGCATCTTCGCCTGGGACCGCATCGACCCGGCTTCCGCGCTGCTGGTCGAGCAGCTGCCGGCCGATCTGGCTGGGCGTGGGGCCGATCTGGGCGCCGGCTTCGGCTATCTCTCGGCCGAAGTGCTGGCGCGCTGCCCGAACGTGACCGCGCTGGACCTGTACGAGGCCGAAGGCCGCGCGCTGGCGCTGGCCCGCGAGAACCTCGCCGCGCTCGGCAAGCCGGCGGCGCTGGCCTATCACTGGCAGGACGTCACCGCCGGGATCGAGGGCGAGTACGACTTCATCGTGACCAACCCGCCGTTCCACACCCCGTCGCGCGCGGATCGCCCCGACATCGGCCAGCGCTTCATCGCCGTGGCCGCACAGGCGCTGCGCCCGGGCGGCCGGATGTGGCTGGTGGCCAACCGCCACCTGCCGTACGAGCAGATCCTCAATGAGAGCTTCGGCCAGGTCCGCGTGGCTGCCGAGCGTGATGGCTTCAAGCTGATCGAAGCGACCAAGGCCAGCAAGAGCGCCACGCCGGTTCGCACGCCGCGCAGCACCGAGCCGAAGTGGGGCCGCGGAGGCCGCGCATGAAGCTGGTCAAGCTGTTGGCCAACCTGGGCTATGGCAGCCGCAAGCAGGTGCAGGGGATGTTCCGCGCCGGCCTGATCACCGATGCCGAGGGCGAGGTGCTGTACGCCGATGACGCGGTCGCGCATGAGGCGATCCGGGTCGAGGGCGAGCCGCTGGACCCGCCGCAGGGGCTGACCCTGCTGCTGCACAAGCCGCGCGGCTACACCTGTTCGACCAAGGACAAGGGCCGGCTGATCTACGACCTGCTGCCGCCGCGTTACCGCGACCGCGCGCCGGTGCTGTCCTCGGTGGGCCGCCTGGACCGCGACACCAGCGGCATGCTGCTGATGACCGACGACGGCGCGCTGCTGCACCGGATCGTGTCGCCGAAGTCGCGCCTGGACAAGGCCTACGAGGTCACCCTGGCCGAAGATCTGCGCGGCGATGAAACCGCGCGTTTCGCCAGCGGCGGCCTGCTGTTGGAATCGGATGACAAGCCGCTGCTGCCGGCCGAGCTGCACGTGAACGGTCCGCGCCAGGCGCAGCTGGTCCTGCACGAGGGCCGTTACCACCAGGCCCGCCGGATGTTCGCGGCCGTTGGCAACCACGTCGAGGCGCTGCACCGCAGCCGCATCGGTGGGCTCTCGCTGGGCGAGCTGCCTGAAGGTGAGTGGCGCATGCTGGATGCGGCCGATCTCGAGACGCTGTTCAACGTCCCATGACGGCCTTCGCCGCGCTGCCGTTCCTGCCCGACGCCGTCATCTTCGACATGGACGGCCTGATGATCGACAGCGAGCGCGTCTCCATCGCGTGCTGGTCGCAGGCCGCGCAGGAACTGGCACTGCCCTTCCCGGAGGGATTCTGGCTGCGCATGGTGGGCCTGGGCGACCGCGATTGCGAACGCCTGCTGCTGCAGACGGTGAATGCCGAGCAGGTCGCCGCGCTGTTCGCGCGCTGCCACGACCTGTACGAAGCGCGCACGCAGCAGGGGCTGCCGCTGCGCCCCGGCATCCTGGAGATCCTGCAGCTGCTGCACGATCACGGCGTTCCGCGTGCGGTGGCGACCTCCACCCGCCAGCCGCGTGCCTCGCGCAAGCTGGCAGCGGCCGGGCTGCTGCCGTTCTTCGAGGTGGTGGTGACCAGCAGCGATGTGTCGCATCCCAAGCCTGCCCCGGACATCTACCTGCTGGCCGCGCAGAAGCTGGGCAAGGACCCGGCGCGCTGCCTGGCGCTGGAAGACTCCCCGGCCGGTATCCGCGCGGCAGTGGGGGCGGGCATGACGGCGATCCAGGTGCCGGACCTGGTGCATCCGGATGAGGAACTGCGTGCGCTGGGGCATCGCATCGTGGATTCGCTGCTGGATGCACGGCAGTTGTTGGTGCCGCTGCTGCCGGTGACCGGCGCCCGGTAACCAACGGCGTTGCCCGTCTGGACCACGAAAAAGCCCGGCACATGGCCGGGCTTTTTCATGCGGACACAGGCTGCCGTCAGAGGCGGCTGAACACCAGCGCCGCATTCGTGCCGCCAAAGCCGAAGCTGTTGGACATCACGGTGTTCAGCTGTGCCGGCTGCGTCTCGCGCACGATCGGGAAGCCTTCCACCAGCGGGTCCAGCTCGCCGATGTTGGCCGAGCCGGCGATGAAGCCATCGCGCATCATCAGCAGGCAGTAGATCGCTTCATGCACGCTTGCCGCACCCAGCGAGTGGCCCGACAGCGCCTTGGTCGAGGACAGCGGCGGGATGCTCTCGCCGAACACTTCGCGCACGGCCTTCAACTCGGTGACGTCGCCCAGCGGGGTCGAGGTGCCATGCGTGTTGAGGTAGTCGATCGGGGCGGTGATGTGCTCCATCGCCATGTTCATGCAGCGCACCGCGCCTTCACCGGACGGGGCGACCATGTCGGCACCGTCGGAGGTGACGCCGTAACCGACCAGCTCGGCATAGATGCGCGCGCCACGGGCCACGGCGTGGTCGTAGTCTTCCAGCACCAGCATGCCGCCGCCGCCGGCGATGACGAAGCCGTCGCGGTCCTTGTCGTACGGGCGCGAGGCCGAGGCCGGCGTGTCGTTGAAGCGGGTCGACAGGGCGCCCATCGCATCGAACATCACGCTCATCGACCAGTGCAGGTCTTCACCGCCACCGGCGAACATCACGTCCTGCGCGCCATGACGGATCAGATCCGCAGCGGCGCCGATGCAATGCGCGGAGGTGGCGCAGGCGGCCGACAGCGAGTAGCTCAGGCCCTTGATCTGGAACGCGGTGGCCAGGCAGGCCGACACGGTGGAGCACATCGTGCGCGGCACCATGTACGGGCCGACCTTGCGCACGCCACGGGCGCGCAGGATGTCGGCCGATTCGACCTGCCACTGGCTGGAGCCGCCGCCGGAGCCGGCGATCAGGCCGGTCCGCGGGTTGGCGACCTGCGCCTCGTCCAGGCCGGCATCGGCGATCGCGTCGCGCATGGCGATGTACGCATACGCCGAGGCATCGCTCATGAAGCGCTTCACCTTGCGGTCGATCTGCGCATCCAGGTCGAGCTCGATGTTGCCGCCGACATGGCTGCGCAGGCCGGCTTCGGCATGATCGGGCAGGTGGCGGATGCCGGCGCGGCCTTCACGCAGTGCGGAGGACACGGTGTCCAGATCGTTGCCCAGGCACGAAGTGATGCCCATTCCGGTAATGACGACGCGACGCATCAGAAGTTCTCAGTGGAAGTGAACAGACCTACACGCAGGTCTTTGGCAGAGTAGATTTCGCGACCGTCCACCAGCATGCGGGCGTCGGACTGTGCCATCACCAGCTTGCGGTTGATGACGCGCGAGATATCGATTTCGTAGGTGACGCGCTTGGCGCTCGGCAGTACCTGGCCGGTGAACTTGACTTCGCCGCAGCCCAGGGCACGGCCACGGCCGGGCGCACCGATCCAGGTCAGGAAGAAGCCGGTCAGCTGCCACATGGCATCCAGGCCAAGGCAACCGGGCATGACCGGGTCGCCGAGGAAGTGGCAGTCGAAGAACCACAGGTCAGGGCGGATATCCAGTTCCGCGCGTACCATGCCTTTGCCATGGGGACCGCCGTCCTCGCGGATATCGGTGATGCGATCGAACATCAGCATCGGATCATTGGGCAGGCGGCCGCTGCCCGGGCCGAACAGTTCACCGCGGGCGCTGGCCAGCAGCTGGTCGCGCGAGAACGCGTTGAGACGAGTCATGGAAAACGCAATCCTGAGGAAGTTGTCATCGGGGTGAGCCGACCACAGGTCGACTGCTCTTGCATGAAGCAAGTGCTCAAGAGTGCATGAGAAAAAGTGATTCAATCAAACGTTTTAACCGTACGCCGCCGTAGTGTTTTCAGGTTCAAAAACGCATGTTGTTGTTATCCAACAACCATACTGCGGCGTGTGGCTGTAATCTTGTTCATCTGAATCCGAGTGCCAACGCCCGTGTCCCGCCCCCGCAAGATCATTCACGTCGACATGGATGCGTTTTACGCGTCCGTGGAGCAGCGTGACGACCCTTCCTTGCGGAGCAAACCGGTGGTGGTGGCGTGGCGGGGCATGCGTTCGGTGGTGTGCGCAGCCTCGTACGAGGCGCGTGTGTTTGGCGTGCGTTCGGCGATGCCTGCGCTGCGCGCGGAGCGGCTGTGTCCGGAGGCGGTGTTCGTGCCGCCGGATTTCGCCCGCTACAAGGCGGTGTCACGCCAGGTACGCGAGATTTTCCTGCGGCATACGGATCTGGTGGAGCCGTTGTCGCTGGATGAGGCGTATCTGGATGTGACCGAGCACAAAGGCGGGATGACGGTGGCGACGGAGATCGCGCAGATCATCCGCGCGCAGATCCGCGAAGAGACGCAGCTGACCGCCTCGGCGGGGATCGCGCCGAACAAGTTCCTGGCGAAGATCGCCTCGGATTGGCGCAAGCCGGATGGGCAGTTCGTGGTGCCGCCGCATCGTATCGAGCAGTTTCTGACGCCGCTGCCGGTGAGTCGTGTGCCGGGCGTGGGCAAGGTGATGGCGGCGAAGCTGGCCGAGCTGGGGGTGGCGACGGTGGGTGATCTGCGTGCGCTGCCGCTGGAGGAACTGGAGGCGCGGTTCGGGACGTTCGGGGGACGGTTGTTCAATCGGGCGCGCGGCGTGGATGAGCGCCCGGTGGAACCGGATCAGCCGGTGCAGTCGATTTCGTCGGAGGATACGTTCGCCGAGGATCTGTTGTTGGAGGATCTGGCGCCGGCGATCGTGCAGTTGGCGGAGAAGACCTGGCTGGCGACGCGCAAGACGGACCGGGTGGGACATACGGTGGTGTTGAAGTTGAAGACGTCGCAGTTCCGGATCATTACGCGGAGTTTTACGCCGGAGTCGCCGCCGGATTCGTTGGAGGAACTGCGCGATATTGCGTTGGGGCTGCGGGCACGGGTGGAGTTGCCGTTGGAGACGCGGTATCGGTTGGTGGGGGTGGGGTTGGGGGGCTTCCGGGAGCGTGAGGTGGTGCAGATC
>DMZT01000273.1:2597-2781 GCA_003484865.1 Stenotrophomonas sp. | reverse complement strand
AGCATCCTGCAATCGCTGCTGGGCAAGCACTATTACCGCGATGGGTCCTACCTGTACGTCGTCGACCGCAACGGTCGCATCCTGTACCACATCGAACAGGACCGGGTCGGCCAGTTCGCGCTGGAGAACCCGGCCGTGCAGGCGGTGACCCGAGGCCACTCCGGCGCGCAGCAGGTACGCAACA
>DMZT01000273.1:0-2428 GCA_003484865.1 Stenotrophomonas sp. | reverse complement strand
CCGGCTGCTCGACGCGCAGCAGGTACGCAACAGTCACGGCGTGCAGATGCTGGCCGGGTACGCGCCGGTGCCGAGCGTTGGCTGGGGCGTGGTGGCCCAGCGGCCGACCACCGCCACGCTGGCCTCACTGTCCAAGCTGATGTCGGCGGTGATCTGGAATGCGATTCCGCTGGGCATCCTGTCGCTGCTGATCACCTGGTGGTTCGCGCGGCGCATCTCGCTGCCGCTATGGCAGCTGGCGCGCAACGTGCAGAACCGCGACACCGGCATCGCGATCCGCCACGTCACCGGTATCCGGGCCTGGTACTACGAGGTCGCCCAGCTCAAAGCCGCCCTGCTGTACAGCTTCAACCTGCTGCAGGACCGCATCGGCAAGCTCAACCGCGCCAGCATGACCGATCCCCTTACCGGCCTGCAGAACCGGCGCGGCCTGCAGCAGGGGCTGGAAGACTGGCAGGCACGCGGCCAGCCATTCGGGATCATCGCGCTGGACATCGACCGCTTCAAAAGCATCAACGACCGCTTCGGTCATGCGGTCGGCGACGCCGTGATCCTGCGCATCGCGCAATTGATGCGCGATGGCTCACGCGACACCGATCTGCTCTGCCGCAACGGCGGTGAGGAGTTCCTGATCCTGTTGCCGGGCATCGATGCCCTCCATGCCGCGCAGGTGGCCGAGCGCCTGCGCATCCAGGTGGCCGCCGAAGTGTTCGAGCAGGTCGGCACGGTCACCGTGTCGCTGGGCGTGGCCCACTACCCGACCTATCACGATGATCCGCAGCAGGCGCTGCGGCTGGCCGACAAGGCCCTGTACATGGCCAAGGAACAGGGCCGCAACCGCACCGTGGTGTACCCGCAGCCTGAAGGCACGGGCACCAGTTGACACCGGGGTCGCGGGCGCAATGCGCCGCGGCCCGTGTCAGGCTCAGCTGCCCAGCGGGGTGCGCAGGCGCGGCGCGTTGGGGTCGCCGGCCAACGTAGCCGAGCCGTCGGTCAGCAGATCCGGCGAGAAGCCGGCGCTCTCCGGGCGTGTGGACCACGGGATGGCGTTGCGTGGTCCTGGAATGTAAGCGCGCCACTGCGCCAGGTCGTCAGGCATGGCGGTGTTGATCGCGAAACTGACCGGCACGCGGTAGGTGCGGAACGGCGCCTCCAGGCTGGCGTCCTCCGCGCTCAGCGGAAAGCGCCACTTGCGCGCGGCGTCCAGCGATGCCTTGCTCAGGCGACTGCGGATGAGATCCATCTGGGCTGCCGTCCCCGTGCTTCTCAGATTCACCTGCTCGGCAACCTGGTCGACCACACGCCCTTCCCGGTCAACCTTCAGGGCGAGGTACACGGTGCCCTGCCCACCCACGCGGAACACGTCGGCGGGGTAGCGCGGGGGTGGCGTACGCACCCTGGATTTGATTTCCCGTCCCGAGGCATCCTTCCGGGCGCCATCGAAATGTGCACTGATCAGCCGCACGTTGAAGGTATCGTTCGCACCCGGCTGGGCGACGACACGTACGGTCATCCGCGCATCCATCGGTACCGGGGCGCCGTCACGCACATTCGGCTCGAATTCCCAGTTCTTCACGGTGTCACGCACCAGCGTGGCCACTGCCTCCGGAAGCAGGTCCTGCTTGTCGATCTCCAGCGCAGTGATGCGGCCGTCGTCGCCAATGGCGAGGGTGCCCTCGACCCGCATCCCCATTTCCACCGGCACATCGGCCGACGGCTTGGCCGCGTGCGCTGGCGCTGCTGCCAGCACCAGTGCCACGGCGATTGCCTTGATGATGTCCATCGCGTTGTTTCTCCTTGTGCCATTCATCGTCATCGGTACCGACAGCCTACCCACTGGGGCCGGCATGCAGGGTCAGCCACCCAGCGGCGTCAACAGGGTCGGCCCCTTGCCGGCGGCATCGGCCATGAACACCCCGCCGGACGGCAGCATATCGGCCTTGCCATCGGCAGCCATGTCCATGTCCCTGCGCCACGGCGCCTGCTGGCGCGGGCCGGGAATATA
This sequence comes from Stenotrophomonas sp., assembly GCA_003484865.1. GTDB lineage: Bacteria > Pseudomonadota > Gammaproteobacteria > Xanthomonadales > Xanthomonadaceae > Stenotrophomonas. The sequence continues at coordinate 423 of DMZT01000273.1, read as the reverse complement.
GGCATCCCAGCGACCGTAGCGCTCGGCGTCGTCTCCGAAGGAGAAGCGTACCGGCACCCGGATGGTCCAGCTGGCTTCATTCCTGTACTCGCCGGTGGTCGGAATCCTGAACGTCCATTTGCGCGCAGCACCCATCGCTACCCGCGACAGCTTGTCACGCATCTTCCGCATGTTCGCCTCATTGGCGATCACACGCAGGTTGACCTGCTCGGTCGCCACGTCCAGGGCGTTGCCATCGCGCCCGACCTGGATCAGCAGGATCACGTCACCGCGTCCCCCTGCATTGAACACGTCCTCCGGATACGCCGGCCGCGACATCTTCCTGCCGGTCACGCTGCTGGTATCGGTTGGGTCGTACGTGTCGAAACTCGCCGCCAGCAGGGTGACCTGGCCCGTGCCATCCGGGTTGTTCTTTGCCCCCAG
>DMZT01000271.1:932-4854 GCA_003484865.1 Stenotrophomonas sp. | reverse complement strand
GCCCGCGGCCGGCATTACCGCGCTGCTTTACGGCGCAGGCGTCTCACTGCCCCACGGCGCCGGCGGCAGTGCCACCGGCTTGCTCAGGTCGAACACCACCTGGAAGTGGCGCCCGCCCGGGCGGGTCAATTCGTAGACGAAGCGCTGGTCCGGCTCCACTTCCATTGCCCAGGTGTTCTGCACCGAGGCGAGCATGTCCGCCTTGCGGAACATCGCCACCGAGTCCGAATCGACCGGGAATGACTGGCGTTGCGCGGTGCCTGGCGGCTTGCTGTCGCCACCGTACATCGTGACCGCATCAGGACTGCCGTCCTCGTGGCGATGATCGTGCTTGAGCCGCAGCCCATGCTCGGTGCGGGTGAGCACCCAGGTCCGTGAATGGTCATCACCGACATGGAAGGGAATCCGCAGCTCATGCGCCGGGTCCTCGCAGCCGCGCACATGCATCACCAGCCGTTTGCCCTCGAAAGGATCGGGCGCATCGGTCTTGGGCTCGTTGACCGCGATGCGGCCTTCGAACGCTTTGCCGCAGTGCGCGGCCACGGCAGACATGAACGCATCGGACGGCGCCATCGAGACATCATGGCCGACCGTGTCGTTCGAACCGCTGCACGCGGTGATCGCCAGCGCAGCGGCGAAAGGAAGGAGTTTGACTACATTCATGCCCCCACCCTAACGGGCGCGAACGACCAGCGCAAACCGGACGACCCGCTGCATCGTCACGCACGCGCACCCATCGCCTGCGCTGCAACAGGGGCTTCATACCCGCTGTGGTATGGTCAATCACGTGACTTGTTCGCCTTCTTCCCCACGAAGGGCGCACGCATGTTGCGGCTGACCGCCCTGCTCGCCGGTGTGGCGCTGCTGCTGACCGGCAGCGGCCTGCTCGGCACATTGCTGGCGGTGCGCGGTGGTGAAGCCGGCTTCGGTGCCGGCACGTTGGGGTTGGTGATGTCCGGCTATTTCGCCGGTTTTTTCATCGGCACCTTCTTCGCCCCCTCGCTGATCGGCCGCATCGGCCATATCCGTGCGTTTGCCTTCTTTGCCGCCCTCGCCGCCATCGCGGTGCTGCTGCACCCTCTGTGGATCAATCCCGTGGGTTGGGGCGTGCTGCGCATCCTTACCGGCATCGCGCTGGTGGGCCTTTACACCGTGATCGAGAGCTGGCTCAACGCCGAGCCCGACCCGCGCCTGCGCAGCCGTGCTTTCTCGCTCTACATGGTGGTCAACCTCTCGGCACTGGCCCTGGGCCAGGTGCTGCTGATGCTTGGCGACGCCGGCGCGACCTCGATGTTCATGCTTACCGCGATCCTGGTCTGCGCGGCAGTGTTGCCGGTCACCGCTACGCGCCTGCGCCCGCCGGAGATTCCCTCGGTGCCGCGCCTGAAACTGGCGCGGCTGTATGCGATGGCACCGGTGGCGACGGTTGCCGCCGGCCTCTCCGGCCTGGCGATGGGCGCATTCTGGGGCCTGCTGCCGGTCTACGCCGGCGAGGTCGGCCTGGACGGCAATGGCGTCGCGATGTTCATGCTGACCGCCATCGCCGGTGGCGCGTTGCTGCAATGGCCATTGGGTCACATCAGCGACGGGCATGACCGCCGCACCGGACTGGTCGCGCTGAGCCTGGCCGCGGCGGGTATCGCCGTGGTGGCCTCGCTGCCGATGATCCAGGCGCAGACCCATCTGCTGTTCGGCCTGTTTTTCTTCTATGGCGGGCTGGCCTTCGCGCTGTATCCCTTCGCGGTCGCGCACATGCTCGATTACCTGCCGCGCGAAGATCTGCTCTCGGGCTGCTCCAGCCTGCTGCTGGTCCATGGCGTGGGCGCCGCGCTCGGCCCCGCGTTGGCGGGCGCGGCGATGCAGCAGTTCGGCGCGCCTGCACTGCCGCTGTACTTCGCGGTGGTGCTGATGCTGCTGGCGCTGTTCACCACCGCGCGCCTGCTCAGCTTCCAGCGGCTGCGCACGCATCCGGTCGGCTTCCGGCTGATGCTGCGCACCACCCCCTCGGCGCTGGAACTGATGCCCGAGACCGACACCGCGCCGCCGGATCCCGATATCCCCCTCCCCTCTGACTCCGATAAGGAAGTGCATTGACTGTTTCGACACCGACCTCCCTCACTCCAACCCGTACACCGCCGGCGCCGCCGGCCCCGCAATTGATCCTCGCCACCGATCTGGATGGCACCTTCCTCGCCGGCGATCCCGCCGCGCGTCATCGGCTCTACCGGCTGGTCGACCAGCACCCGGGTATCCGCCTGATCTTCATCACCGGCCGCGGCCTGGAAGCGGTGATGCCCCTGCTCTCCGATCCGGCCATTCCGCGCCCGGATTACGTGGTCTGCGATGTCGGTGCCACCGTCGTCGACGGCCACACCCTGCAGCCGATGCAGCCCCTGCAATCGATGATCGACGCGCACTGGCCGGGCGAGCAGGTGGTCGCCGCCGCGATGCGTCCGTTCACCGCGCTGCAGCGCCAGGACGTGCCGCAGGAACGCCGCTGCTCGTACTTCTGCGATCCCGACACGCTGGCGCCGCTGCGCTCGCAGATCCAGGCCGCCGCACAGGCGCTGGGCTGCGATGTGCTGTATTCGGCCGACCGCTATCTGGACATCCTGCCGCCTGATACCGACAAGGGCCGCACCCTGGCCGCGCTTGCGCGCCTGCTGGAACTGCCGCGCGATCGCATCCTGGTGGCCGGCGACACCCTCAATGACCTGTCGATGTACACCTCCGGTTTCCGCGGGGTGTGCGTGGGCGATTCGGAGCCGGCGCTGACCGCCGCGACGGCCGACCTGAAGCACACCTTCCATGCACAGGCGCCGGGGTGCGGCGGCATCCTCGAAGCGATCGAACATTTCGGCCTGCTCGCCGATGACGATCCCTTCCTGCGCCCACCGCCGCAGGCGCGCGCCGATGGCGCCGACCTGGTGATGGTCTATCACCGCCTGCCCTTCGATGAAGTGATGGAAGATGGCGTGCTGGTGCAGCGCCCGCCGCGCTCGCCCAACGGCATCATCCCCTCGCTGCTGAGCTTCTTCGAAGGCGGCCAGAAAGGGTCCTGGGTTGCCTGGGGAATCGATGAGCCCAAGCGCGGTCCGTTCCAGACCCACCTGGCGGTGGATGCCGAGCGCTACCCCACCCTGACCGCCGCGCGCGTACCGCTGAGCAAACAGGAAGTGGACATCTTCTACAAGCGCTTCTCCAAGGAAGCGTTCTGGCCGATGCTGCACGTGTTCTGGGAACGCGCGAAATTCCGCGAAGAAGACTGGCAAGTCTTCCTGAAGGTCAACCGCAAGTTCGCCGAGGCCACCGCCGCCGAAGCCGCGCATGGCGCGACCGTGTGGATCCACGACTACAACCTGTGGATGGTGCCGGCCACGCTGCGCGAGCTGCGCCCGGACCTGAAGATCGCCTTTTTCCACCACACCTACTTCCCGTCGGCGGATGTATTCAATGTGGTGCCCTGGCGCCGCGAGATCATCGGCAGCCTGCTCAGCTGCGACTACATCGGCTTCCACATTCCGCGACAGGTGGAGAACTTCGTGGACGTCGTGCGCGGCGCGATGCCGGCCGAGCGTCTGGCCTGGGAAAGCTGCGCCCCGCGTTTCCTCACCTACGGGTGCGCAGTGGGCCTGGACACGATGACCACGCGCCTGCGCGTGGGCGACCGCGAAGTCGCCCTCGGTGCGCACCCGGTCGGCACCGATCTGCGCCGCATCCACAACGTGCTCGCACGCAGCGACGTGCGCAATGACATCTTCAAGCTGCGCCGCGAGATCGGCGCGCGCAAGCTGGTGCTGTCAGTGGAGCGCCTGGATTACACCAAGGGCACGCTGGCCAAGCTGGAGGCGTTCGAGCGGTTGCTGGAGCAGCATCCGGATCGCCAGGGCAAGGTCACCCTGCTGATGGTCTGCGTACCGGC
>DMZT01000271.1:563-757 GCA_003484865.1 Stenotrophomonas sp. | reverse complement strand
GCGTACCGGCCGCACGCGAGATGACCATCTACCGCACGCTGCAGAACCAGATCGAGCAGGCGGTGGGGCGGATCAACGGGCGCTTCTCGCGGCTGGACTGGACCCCGGTGCGGTTCTTCGCCCAGGCATTGCCGTTCGAAGAGGTGGTGGCGCACTACGCCGCCGCACAGGTGATGTGGATCACCCCGCTGCGC
>DMZT01000271.1:0-342 GCA_003484865.1 Stenotrophomonas sp. | reverse complement strand
GTGGATCACCCCGCTGCGCGATGGCTTGAACCTGGTGTCCAAGGAGTTCGTGGCCACGCAGGGCATCGAGGGCAGCAACGGCGTGCTGGTGCTCAGCGAATTCGCCGGTGCGGCGGCCGAGCTGAAGGGCGCGGTGCTGACCAATCCGCATGACCCGGCCGATCTCACCGCCGGCCTGTTGCAGGCCTTGTCGATGCCCGACGATGAAGCCACCGGGCGCATGCGCCAGCTGTTCGGCAGCGTGGAGTATTACGACGTGGATCGCTGGGGCCGGGATTTCCTGGATGCGGTGCGCAACAGCCACGCCGAAGGCTGACGCTGTACGGGTAGTGCCGGCCGCTG
>DMZT01000272.1 GCA_003484865.1 Stenotrophomonas sp. | reverse complement strand
GTACCCGGCATTTGCGCTGGTTTCGATGACGCGGATGCGCCCTGCAGGCGCACGACCAGCGTTGCTTTGGACGTCGCCGAGCGCACTGCACCGCCCTGCTTGGCACCTCGCCACCGGCCGATTTCGGCACCGCCATCCGTGCCCAGGCTGCGTCACCGGATGGCCGACGACGCGGCGAATTTCATCCCGGGTTTAGCCGATTGCGGACACACTCATTCAGGTTGAATTACCGTATACGTGTTTTCCCTGCCCCGTCCCCTCCGACACGGAACCGCCGGACCATGCGACCGCTCCCGACCCTGCTCACGCTCGCCCTCGCCGCTGCCTTCGGCGGGTTCACCGCCACGGCCATCAACGCGCACCTGGACAACCGTGCCGAGGCGGCGCCGGCCGCATACACCATCCCGACCACAGCGGCGCTGCCCGCAGCGGTTGCCGGCCAGGCGGTGCCGTCGCTGGCACCGATGCTGGAACGGGTGATGCCGGCCGTGGTCAGCGTCAACACCAAGCAGGTGGTGCGCGTGCGCAACCCCTACTTCAACGACCCGTTCTTCCGCCGCCTGTTCCCCGAAGTGCCGCAGGAACGCATCAACGAATCACTGGGCTCTGGCGTCATCATCGATGCCGCCGAAGGGCTGGTGTTGACCAACCACCATGTGATCGACAACGCCGACGACGTGCAGGTGACCCTGGCCGACGGGCGGACGGTGAAGGCTGAATTCATCGGCTCCGATGCCGATACCGATGTCGCGTTGATCCGCATTCCGACCGGCAACCTGACCGAGATCAAGCTCGGCGACAGCGCCCAGCTGCGCGTGGGCGACTTCGTGGTGGCGATCGGCAATCCGTTCGGTTTCAGCCAGACGGTCACCTCCGGCATCGTCTCGGCGGTGGGACGCAGCGGCATCCGCGGGCTGGGCTACCAGAACTTCATCCAGACCGATGCCTCGATCAACCCGGGCAATTCCGGCGGTGCGCTGGTCAATCTGCAGGGTCAGCTGGTCGGCATCAATACCGCCAGCTTCAATCCGCAGGGCAGCATGGCCGGCAACATCGGCCTGGGCCTGGCGATCCCTTCCAACCTGGCGCGCGATGTGGTCGACCAGCTGGTCAAACACGGCGTGGTGGTGCGTGGCACGCTCGGCATCGAGGCGCAGAACCTGACCCAGCAGATCGCGCAGGGCCTGGGCCTGACCGAGACGCGGGGCGCGCTGGTGACCCGCGTGCTGGCCGGGTCCAGTGCCGCGGCCGCCGGGCTCAAGCCGGGCGACGTGGTGGTGTCGGCCAACGGCCAGCGCGTGGACAGCGCGCAGGCGCTGCACAACGTGGAAGGCCTGCAGCCGGTCGGCAGTACGCTGACCCTGGACGTGCGCCGCGAGGGCAAGCCGCTGCAGATCAAGGCCACGCTGAAGGAACAGGCACGCGCGGTCACCGGCGAGTCGCTCGATCCGCGCCTGGGCGGGGCCACCTTCGTCGACCTGCCCGAATCGCTGCGCCAGGCCGGTGTCAGCGGGGTATTGGTCAGTGACGTCAAACGCGGCAGCCGCGCGGCAGCCTCCGGGCTGGCGCAGGGTGATGTGATCACCGCGGCAACGGCAGGTGAGTTTGCCGACCTCGCCAGCTGGCGCGCCAACTTCCAGCAGCGCCCGGCACAGCTGGTCCTCAGGATCATCCGTGGCAATGGCGGCGGCCAGCTGGTGATGCGCTGAACGCGGCGTCAGCCGTAACGTCGCTTACACCCGGCCGATGCTATTACCTTGTGTTCGTTGCCGTCGGATCGTCCGCGGTCACCTTCCCCATCGCATAGCAGGAGATACACGATGAGCCCCACCAATACCGAGAATCTGAAGGAACACCTGGGCGAAGCCGGCTCGCACCTGAAGTCGGCGGCCACCGCTGCCGGCGGTGCGATCAAGGGCGCCACCGGCGCTGCCGGTGATGAGCTGCGCATCGGCAAGGCCAACGTCAAGGCCGAACTGTCCGATACCGCGCTCTCCGGCCTGGCCGCGGCCGAGTTCGGCGGTGCCGCCGCCAAGGAACAGGTTGATGCACTGATGGACAAGGGCAAGGACCTTGTCGACAGCGCCGCTGAACTGATCCGTGAGCGTCCGCTGGCGTCGTTCGGCGTGGCCTTCGCAGCCGGCTGGATCATCGCCAAGCTGGCCCGCAGCGGCGGCGACAAGTAAGCAGCGGCGTGAGCGATCAAGCCCAGTCGAGCGCTGCCGGTGGCGCGGATATCCCGCCACCGGACAGCGGTGAAAAAGCACCGCGCCTGGACGAGAGCATCCGCCAGGTCGGTGAGGCCGGCCGTGAGACCGTCGATTCGGCCAAGCACACCCTGCGCTCCCTGCGACGGTTGGCTTCGGCCGACTTCGCACTGGCGCGCAGCGCATTTGGCCGGGCATTGGCCTGGGCCGGCGTTGCGATTGTGTTCGGCGCGTCGGCCTGGTTGTTGCTGGCCGGCACGCTGATCGCCCTGATGCAGCGCTGGGGCCTGTCCTGGTTCCATTCGCTGTTGATCACCTCGATCGTCAGCCTGCTGGTGACCGGCTACGCGATGTGGCGGGTGTCGTTCTTCTTCCGCCATACCGGCATGCATGCCACCCGCCGCCAGCTGTCGCGGTTGGGGCTGTATGACGAGCCCAGCGAGGAAGACCCCGATGCCGACGTCGATACCACGGGGGTGAAGCGATGAACTTCGAAGCCTTGCGGCAACGCGTCCAGCGCGCCGAGCTGGTGGTGGCGGTGCGGGTCGAGAAGACCCGCAGCAGCTGGTCCACCCTCAGCACCGTCTGGCGGACCGGATGGACGCCGCTGCGCATCATCACCGTGGGTCTGGCCGGCGGTTTCCTGGCCGGCAAGCTGGAGCCCACCGGCCTGGGCGCGAAGGTGCAGGGCGCGCGGTGGCTGCAGATGATCGGCTCGGTCTCCAATCTGGTGGCCAGTACCCAGGCCGCGTTCGCCTCGATGCAGGCCAGCGAAGCGGCCGATACCGCCGAGCAGGCTGCTGACAAGGTGGATGAGGCCACCGATGAGGCGCCGCGTCAGGCGGCTCCGGCTCCGAGGCCTGCGGACCCGGCAACGCCACGGCTCAACCCGGAACGGCGTGCCGAACCGGCCTCGCCCCATCAGCCGCAACCGGCCGAAGCGGCCACGGACCTGTCCGAACGCTGATCGCAGTGCGGTCGGCAGCAACATCCGAAGGCCCTGCGGCACCCGCCGCGGGGCCTTTCTTCGTCTGCACGTACCCCACACGCCATGCGCACCCGGCTTGCCCAATAATGGCGCTCCTTTCCCGTGTGCGATCCGAATGAGCGTCCCGGTTCCCCCTTCTGCCGAAGCCGTCGTCGCACCGCCTGCGCCGCGCCCGCGCGCGCCGATGTCGCTGGTGATCCTGGCCACCCTGGCGGTGGCCTTTACCCTGTGGGCGGCACAGGACGTGGTGCTGCCGATCCTGCTGGCCATGTTCTTCGCACTGGTCGGCAACCCGATCCTGCGGATGCTGCAGAAGATCTGGATTCCCCGGTTTCTCGGCGCGGTGCTGGTGCTCGGCGTCGGCCTGAGTGGTGCCGCTGCGCTCGGCGTGCAGCTGGTCGGCCCGGCGATGGAATGGGCCCAGGAAGCACCGCAGCAGCTGCGCAAGGTCGCCCGCCAGGTGCAGAACCTGACCAAGCCGGTGCAGCAGGCCAACCAGGCCGCCGAGAACTTCGCGCGCGTCGCCGGTGGCGAAGGCAGCCGCCGCGTGCAGATCGTGCGCACCCAGCTCGATGATCCCTACAAGGTGCTGACCCGCGCGCCACGCCTGGCCGCCTCGGTGCTGGCGGTGGTGCTGTTGACCCTGTTCTTCATGATCTACGGGCAGAACCTGCAGAAGCATGCCATCGCGCTGTTCCCCAGCCGCCAGCAGCAACGTTTCACCACGGACATCCTGCGCTCGATCGAGCGCGAGGTTTCCCGATACGTCCTGACCATCACCGTGATCAACACGCTGGTCGGCCTGGTGTTCTCCGGCATCCTGCTGCTGCTCGGCATTTCGCTGCAGGAGGCGCTGCTATGGGGCACCGTGGCGGCCCTGCTGAACTTCGCGCCCTACGTCGGCCCGCTGATCGGCGTGGCCCTGATGCTGCTGATGGGGTTCGTGGAGTTCAGCGATCCCTTC
>DMZT01000178.1 GCA_003484865.1 Stenotrophomonas sp. | reverse complement strand
CGCCACCATGAGGCAGACCGCCGCCGCCGAAGCCGCCGGCAAGGGCGATCGAGGGATGGGCAAAGCCGCGCAGCCCGGGGCGCGCGTCGGCGTCGGCAGGCAGCAGCGCGGCGCCGAGCATCAGGGTCATCAGGGCCGGGGCCAGCGTGGCGCGCAGGCAAACGGAACGGTCCATGCTCAGTTCTCCCCGTCAGTGGTCTGTACGGCCAGCGCGACCGGTACGAACACGATCTTCGTCGCGCCCTTGGGATCGAACGCCAACTCCCTGGCGGTCACCGCGCGCCGCGTATCCCAGTTCAACGTGGCCTGGTAGGTCGGCAACGCGGGGTCGCTATGGCTGGTGATCGCCAGCTGGCGGGGCAGGTGGGTCGCGTCGGAAATCCAGACCTGCCAATCCACCCCGGGTTGCCGGAAGGCGTAGTGCTGGGTTGCCTCGCCACCGATGCGGGCGCTGCCGATGCGCAGCGCGGACTGCAGCTGATCGGTCGGAAACGCCGGCGTGCCCCACAGGAACAGATCCGCCAGCGGCAACTCGATGCCATACGTCGTCGCCGATTCGGTCAACAGCGCCTGACTGCTTTTGTTCAGACCATCCAACGTGGCGTAGTACTTCAGCCGCGGCGAGTAGATCGTCAGCGCCTTGCCGTCGTAGAACAGCTGGCGGTGCTGGTCCTCGCTCTGTATCTCCACGAAGAAGTGGTCCGGTCCCAGCACGCGATACGCGACGGTGCCCGGCAGGGCGATCTTCTGCCCATCGTCGAGCACGTACTCGGTGCTGGTAGTGGCATTGAGGGTGAAGTGCGGCAGCGCGCGCAGGGCTGCGCCCATGCGGGTGAGTGCCTGTACGGCCTGGGCATCAACGCTGGCCGCCGCGGGCTGCGCCGCCAGCGGAGGAGGAAGCAGCAGCAGGGGGCCGGCCAGGACCAGCGCCAACAGCAGGCTCGATGAGGTGCGCGGCATGACAGTCTCCAGAGTGTCGTCAGTGGGGCGCGCGACGGGCCGACCCTGCTGACACTCTGCGCACCGCCCACGCGACGGACAACCGGAGTTACACGGTAAGTCGCTAGGTATTTATACGCAGGCACCGGCCAGCGGCCGGCACCTGTGCAGGGGCGTCATGGTGTCCGGGTGGAGGCCGGTCCGCCGGCGGCGATCCAGGCGTCCACGGCCTGGCTGACCACCGTCATCGGCATGGCGCCGTTGCCCAGGATCAGGTCGTGGAACGCACGGATGTCGAAGCGGTCGCCCAGCTCCCGGCGTGCCTGCTCGCGCAGTTCCAGCAGCCGCAGTTGGCCCATCTTGTAGGAGGCGGCCTGACCGGGCTGCACCAGGTAGCGGTAGACCTCGATGCGCACATCCGCCGGGGTCATGCCGGTCTTGTCCTGCATGTAGGCGATGGCCTGCTCGGGGGTCCATCGTTTGCGATGCAGGCCGGTGTCGACCACCAGCCGCACCGACCGGAACATCTCGGCCTGCAGGCGGCCCAGATCACCGGCGGGGTCGTCGCGGTACACGCCGATCTCGGCCATCAGCTGTTCGGCATACAGTGCCCAGCCTTCGCTGAAGGCGCTGGGATTGAGACTGCGGCGGAGCATTGGCAGCGCGGTCAGGGTCTGGCCGATCGAGATCTGGAAATGATGCCCCGGCGAGCCCTCGTGATAGGTGAGGTTGGGAATGCTCCAGCGCGTATTGGAGGTGATATCGCCCAGGTTGATGAAGAAGGTGCCCGGCCGCGAGCCGTCCATCGCCGGTGGGTAATAGTAGCCGCCCGGCGAAGTGGCCTGCATGTGCGCGGGTACCGGTTGAACCAGCAGCTCCTGCGTCGGCAGATGGCCGAAGTAGGTCGGCAGGATCGGATCAAGATCACGCAGGCGCTGTTCGATGTCGCCGATCAGCTGCCTGCGGCCGGCGTCGCTGTCCTCATACAGGTAGCGCGGGTCCTTGCGTAGCTGTTCGATGCGGGCGGCCACGCTGCCCTCGCGCAGGCCCAGCTGCTTCAGGCGGTCATCCATCGCCGTGTCCAGCCGCGCCACTTCGCGCAGGCCGATCTGGTGGATCGCATCGGCATCCAGGTCGGTGCTGGTATACCAGCGCAGCGCGGCATCGTAGTAGGCCTTGCCCTCGGGCAGTGCCCACACACCGTTGTTGCCGGGATGGGTCGCCAGCGTGGCCTGCACGTTGTCGAGCAGGCGTTGATACCCCGGGTTCACCGCGTCTCGCACCGCAGCGGTGGCCTGCGCGATCAGTTCAGCGCGCCGGGCCGCCGGGATGGACGGGACCTTGTCCAGCTTGCGCTGCAACGACTGCACCCACAGGCTGTCCTGCGGCGCCGGTTTCAGCAGGGCACGGTACTGGTTGGCCGCCCCTTCCAGCGCAACCGCCGGCGGCACCACGCCCTGTTGGGCCTGCATGTCGACGTTGGCGCGGACCTGGTCCAGCTTGGTGCCCATCGCCTGGAGCCGTTCAATGTAGCGGCGGGCGCTGGTGTCGTCGGTCACCGCATGCTGGTTGTCCATGAACTGCGGCAGGTTGACCGGCAGGCTGAACAACTGGTCGATCGCGTAGGTGCTGCCGCCGACCGGCAACCAGGCCGCGGCCCATGGCACGGCCATCAGATCGATCTGGGTCTGGTAGAACCAGCGCGCCAGGCCGTCGCTGAGGCGTTGCTGCGGATCCAGCGGTGCACCTTTCCAGGCACGGATCTGCGCCAGGTTGTCGACAAGAAAGCGGCGGTTGATCTCGCGCCGGGCCAGCGAGACGTCGGTCAGCTGGCCGGACAGATCACCGCCTGCATCGTCGCTGATGCCGAGCATCGTGCGCAGTTCCGGATCGGCGTTGATCGCGGCCATCGTCTGCGCATCGAGCAGGGCATTGAACGAGGGGGTGGCCGATGTGCTCGCGGTGGACGGGGCCTGCGCATGTGCGTCGGCTCGCGGCAGCAGCAGTGCGCCGGCGATGGCCAGTGCGAGCAGGACAGGAACACGGCGGGCAGGCGAGGTCGTAATCACGGGGCGATCTCCGTTGGCGGCAGGCTGCGGGCAGGCTACGCCTGCACGGGTGCGGCTGCACCTGCGGATTGTCATGTCTGCGCAGGTGGGCAGATGCGGGCAGGGTACAGGCACTGCCGGTCGCGCACGGTTGGCTATCTGGATATGCCTGGAAGTAAGGACCTCGGTGCGAGGCCGTTGGCCGCGCCGAATGAAATCAGTGACTTGCCCCGCGCTCGTTACCCACCTGAGCAGCCCGGCGCGAATGCACGAGTCCGCACCGATTGACGCTCTGCAACAAGTTTGCAACATGTCCGGCAGGGTCACCTGGGGACGTGTCTTGCCTGCTTCGAATCTGCCACGGCGATGTCGCCGCTGACGTACCGCCTGCGCTGTTCCATCGTCTTCCTCGGGCGTGATGCCCGATCTCTTCGGAGTTGTCATGAATCCTCGCACCACCGCGCTGCGACGTCGCCGCTTGTCCGTCGCCGTGCTTGCCAGCCTGTTCACCGCCGTTCCGGTGCATGCTCAAACCGCGGCAAGTGCGCCCGCGGTCACCCAGCTCGACCAGCTCACCGTCCTGGGTAACCGCACCCAGGCCCGCACCGTGCTCGAATCGCCGGTGCCGATCGATGTGCTGGGCGCGCAGGACATCCGCAGCAGCGGCTATACCGATATCAGCCAGATCCTGCAGTCGCTGTTGCCCTCGTTCAACTTCCCGCACCCGACCACACCGGACGGCAACACGCATATCCGGTCGGCAACGCTGCGCGGGCTGTCGCCGGATCAGACCCTGGTGCTGGTCAACGGCAAGCGGCGGCATGCCAGTGCATGGGTGAATACCGGCGGGACGGTGGGCAAAGGCGCGGTCTCGACCGATCTCAATGCGATCCCGGTGAGTGCGATCGAGCGGATCGAAGTGCTGCGTGATGGCGCGTCAGCCCAGTACGGTTCCGATGCCATTGCCGGGGTGATCAACATCGTGCTGCGCGAGGATGCCGGCTTCGAAGGGCGGGTCAGCCGCGGCACCACCCGCGATGGCGGCGGTGGCACCACCGCCGTCGCGCTGGACACCGGCGTGGCCTTTGCCGACGGCGGCGGTCTGCACCTCACCTGGGACTATCGTGATCGCAAGGCCGCCAACCGCGCCCTGCCCGATACACGTCAGCAGTACTTCGGGATCGGTCGCAACGGTGCGCCGGTGGCGCCGTCGGGCACCTTCGGCTCCGGCACCGGCCTGGCACCGATCGGGGGCGCGGCGGCGGGTGCCGTGGCCGACCCACGCGAAGCCACCATCGACCGCGATGCCCTGTGGCGCTTCGCCGACTCGGCCGACACCGTGGAAAAGACCGTGTTCGGCAACCTGCGCAAGCCGCTCGCCTGGGCTGAAGGATTGGAGGCGTATGCCTTTGGCGGCTACGGAGTAAGCGAGGGCAGTTCCAACGCCTCCCTGCGCCGCGCCGGCCAGGTCGAGAACGTGCGCGCGATCTACCCGGACGGGTTCCTGCCGTGGGTCGATACCCAGAGCACCAACGCCTCGCTCGGCGCAGGCATCAAAGGTCTGCTCGGCGACTGGCACTGGGACCTGAGCAGCGTCTACGGCCGCAACAAGCTGGTCTACCGCACCCGCAACACGCTCAACGCCACGCTGGGTGCGGCCAGCCCCACCGCGTTCTACAACGGTGCGCTGGAGGCCTCGCAGTGGACCACCAATCTGGATGCCAACAACAGCATCGAGCTGGGCTGGCATGCACCGCTGCGGCTGGCGCTCGGGGCAGAGTTCCGCCGCGATACCTACGGCATTTCACCCGGTGAGCTGAACGCATACGTCTGGGGGCCGGCGCGGGTGCTTGATGGCCCCTCGGCCGGCGCGGTGCCGACGATCGGCTCGCAGGGCTTCGCGGGCATCCAGCCGGCGGACGCCGGCAACCATCACCGTCACAACGTCTCGGCCTACGCCGAAGCGGAAACCGATGTGACGGATCGCTTCCTGGTCTCGCTGGCCGGGCGCTGGGAGGACTACAGCGATTTCGGCAGCACCACCAACGGCAAGCTGGCCCTGCGCTACCAGCTCGACGGCGGGGTGGCGGTGCGGGCCTCGGTCAGCACCGGCTTCCATGCGCCGGCCTTGGCCCAGCAGTACTTCAGTTCGACCAGCAGCCGCACGCTCAACAACGCGGTGACCGGGGTGCCCGAGTATGTGCTGGTGCGCACCGCACCGGTGGATACGGTGGAAGCGCGTGCCCTGGGGGCGCGCTCGCTGGAGCCGGAGCAGGCGACCAATGTCACGGCGGGCCTCACCTGGGGCATCGGTGGGCTGAGCGCATCGGTGGATGTGTACCGGATCGACATCGACGACCGGATCTTCCTCTCCAGCAACTTCGTTGATGCGGCCGGGTCGACCGCGATCCGTGACTACCTGGCCGCGCTGGGCTCGCCGGGCGTGACCAGCGTGCGCTACTTCAGCAACGCCGCCGATACCCGTACCACCGGCGTGGACGCCTCGGCGCGCTACCGCTGGGAGCTGGCGGACTATGGCAGGCTCACCGCGACCGTCGCCTACAACCGCAACAAGACCGAGCTGACCCATGTCGCCGCGACCCCGGCGCAGCTCACCGCGCTCGGCGTGCGCACGCCGTTGTTCGATGTCACCGAGCGCACCCGCGTGGAGAAAGGCCAGCCGCGCGACAATCTGACCGTCGCGCTGGGCTGGGATGTCGGCCGCTGGGGCATCCACCTGGGCACGCACCGCTACGGTGAGATCGAAGGGGTGGCGGCAACCAACCAGAGCGCGGCCAATGTCGCCGCCTTTGCGCAGGGTTCGACCCGGTTCCGTACGCTGCCGACCGAAGCGGGTAGTGCTGGCAATGTCGACGTGGTCCAGAAACTGGAGGCGCGCTGGGTCACCGATCTGGACATCGCCTTCCGCGCCACCGACACGGTCACTGTCGTGCTGGGCGCGAACAATCTGTTCAACACCTATCCGACGCGCAACATCGCGACCACCCCGCAGGTCTCCGGCGCGGATACCTTTGGCGTGTTCCCGTACAGCGAGCTGTCGCCGTTCGGTTGGAGTGGCACCTACTACTACGCACGCCTGGAGGCCCGTTTCCAATGACCCGTTCTACGACTGCAGGCCACCTGCCTGCCGACCCGCAGCGCCGCCACTGGCTGCGTGCCGGGCTGACCAGTGCCGCAGCGGTC
>DMZT01000026.1 GCA_003484865.1 Stenotrophomonas sp. | reverse complement strand
GACACCGGACCTGCGGCGACTCCGGACCTGCGGTAGTGCCGGCCGCTGGCCGGCTCAACGCGATGCCTGAATGCCAGCGTGTTGCCGTTCTGATGTCATGAGGAGCCGGCCAGCGGCCGGCACTACCGATGGCATGCGGCGGCGGGGTGCAGGGGGCGTTACCTCGCCACCCACCAGCCCACGACCAGCGCCACGCCCAGCCACAGCCATTCCACGGCGCCATTGGCCAGGCCGCTCAGGGTCCAGGCCAGATAGGGCCCCATGCGCAACGCTGATTCCCACGGGGTGAGCCCCATCGCGCCGCCGAGGTAGGCCGAGGCGATCCCCCAGTTGGCTGCCAGCGCCACCAGCACGGTGGCCAGCAGGGTCAGCACCACCCGGGCGGTACCGGCGCGCAGGGTCCCCAGACGCAGCATGAAGGCGATCTCCAACGCCGCCAGAACCGCCATCCAGCCGGCCTGGCGGCCGGTGAGCAGGGCGATGAACAACCAGGCCAGCACGGCCGTGACGACACCAAGCAGAAACAGCGGGGGCCAGAGCCAGTGGCGGCTCCGGACAGGCACGGACGTGGGCGACATGCAATCTTCCTGTAAGTCCCCACAGGATACCGGCTTGCGCGGTGACCGGCGCGTGGGCGGCCACTGGGCTAAAATGGTCGCCTTGCGGGAATTGGCCGCGACCCCCATATCGATCCACATGTATTCCCGTAGCAGTGAACCTGTCCACTTCGAACGCGACTGCGAGGCCGTCATGGTCCCGCAGGGCGAAACGGTCACGCTGCCCGCTGGCAGCTATGGCTATATCACCCAGGCCCTGGGTGGCAGCTATACCGTGTTTGTCGAAGGCAATCTGTTCCGCATCGCCGGCAAGGATGGCGATGCCATCGGCAAGGAGGCGCCTCCGGCGCTGGAGCTGCCCGCCGATGCCTCCGACGAGGAGGTCGAAAAACTGGTGTGGCAGCAGCTGCGCACCTGTTTCGATCCGGAAATTCCGTTCAACATCGTCGATCTGGGCCTGGTCTATGAAGTGGACCTCAAACACCTGGACGACGGCCAGCGCGAGGTCGAGATCAAGATGACCCTGACCGCCCCCGGCTGCGGCATGGGCGAGATCCTCGTCGATGACGTGCGCAGCAAGCTGGAAATGATCCCGACGGTGGCCGAGGCCGACGTCGAGCTGGTGTTCGACCCGCCGTGGGGCCGCCACATGATGTCCGAGGCCGCCCGGCTCGAAACCGGCATGCTGTAACCGCCCATCGCCAGCCGGCGTCACGGCGTTCCCCGTAACCAGAACAGGAAATATCCGGTGTCCCAGTCTTCCGTGAGCTTCAACACCACCCGTTCCGCCCAGCCGCGCAGCAGCGAGGAGCGTGAGCGCATCCTGGCCGCCCCCGGTTTTGGTCTGCACTTCACCGATCACATGGTGGAAGTGCGTTGGGACAAGGACACTGGCTGGCACGATGCCGTGGTGCGCCCGTACGGCCCGCTGCAGCTGGACCCGGCCGCCGCGGTGCTGCATTACGGCCAGGAAATCTTCGAAGGCATCAAGGCCTACCGCCACGCCGACGGCTCGATCTGGACCTTCCGTCCGGAGGCCAACGGCCGCCGCCTGCAGCGTTCGGCCCAGCGCCTGGCGCTGCCGGAACTGCCGGTGGACATCTTCGTTGAATCGCTCAAGCAGATGATTGCGGTGGACGCGTCGTGGGTGCCGTCGGCCGACGAATCCAGCCTGTATTTCCGTCCCTTCATGATCGGCGATGAAGCCTTCCTCGGCGTGCGCGGCGCGCACAAGGCCGGCTACTACGTGATCGCCAGTCCGGCCGGCCCGTACTTCGCCAAGGGCGTCGCCCCGGTGTCGATCTGGCTGTCCACCGACTATGCACGCGCGGGCAAGGGCGGCACCGGCGCGGCCAAGTGCGGTGGCAACTACGCCGCCTCGCTGCTGCCGCAGCAGAAGGCGCAGGCACAGGGCTGCTCGCAGGTGCTGTTCCTGGATCCGGTCGAGGGCAAGTACCTGGAAGAACTGGGTGGCATGAATGTGTTCCTGGTCTACAAGGACGGCACCCTGGTGACCCCGTCGCTGTCGGGCAGCATCCTGGAAGGCATCACCCGCGAAAGCATCCTGCAGCTGGCGCGCGACCGCGGCATGAAGGTCGAAGAGCGCAAG
This sequence comes from Stenotrophomonas sp., assembly GCA_003484865.1. Lineage (GTDB taxonomy): Bacteria > Pseudomonadota > Gammaproteobacteria > Xanthomonadales > Xanthomonadaceae > Stenotrophomonas. The sequence continues at coordinate 348 of DMZT01000026.1, read as the reverse complement.
GTCACCCTTGATGAGTGGAAGGACGGCGTGAGCTCCGGCGAGATCGTGGAAGCGTTCGCCTGCGGCACCGCTGCGGTGGTCACCCCGATCGGCCAGCTCAAGGGCGAAGGCTTCTCGGTGGGCGACATCAACGCCCCGGCCGGCGAAGTGACGATGTCGCTGCGCAAGGAGCTGACCGACATCCAGTACGGCCGCCTGCCGGACCGTCATGGCTGGCTGGTCCGCCTGGACGCCTGAGTCCTCCGGGTCTGAGCTGAAGCCTTGAAACCCGCCTGGCGACAGGCGGGTTTTTTGTTGCCGGTTCGGCACCGCGCCAGTGGTGCTCCCCACGACCGTCGGCGCAGCGTT
>DMZT01000176.1:899-4856 GCA_003484865.1 Stenotrophomonas sp. | reverse complement strand
AGCGGCCGGCGCAGCCGCCTTGGGCGCAGCCACCGGTTCGGCCGCCGCGACAGCGGCCGCCGCACTGGCAGCACTGGCATTGCCGGCGCCTTCCACTTCCAGGCGGATCAGCTCGCTGCCGACGGCCATCATCTGGCCGGGCGTGCCGCCCAGCGAGACCACGGTGCCTGATACAGGCGAGGGGATCTCGACCATGGCCTTGTCGGTCATGACCTCGGCCACGACCTGGTCTTCGGCGACCGGGCCACCGACCTCGACCTTCCAGGTGATCAGTTCGACTTCGGCGATACCTTCACCGATGTCCGGCATCTTGATGACGTGATGTCCCATGGTTCAGTCCTCCAGCACGCGCTGCATTGCATCGATGACCCGGGACGGACCCGGGAAGTAGTCCCATTCCTGCGCGTGCGGATACGGGGTGTCCCAGCCGGTAACGCGTTCCACCGGTGCCTGCAGGTGGTAGAAGCAATGCTCCTGCACCAGCGCGACCAGTTCGGCGCCGAAGCCGCAGGTGCGGGTGGCTTCGTGCAGCACGATGCAGCGGCCGGTCTTCTTGACCGAATTGACGATGGCGTCCAGGTCCAGCGGCCACAGGCTGCGCAGGTCGATCACTTCGGCATCGATCCCGGCATCTTCAGCGGCGGCCTTGGCCACCCACACGGTGGTGCCGTAGGTGATGATCGTCAGTGCCTTGCCTTCGCGGGCGATGGCGGCCTTGTCCAGCGGCACGTTGTAGTAGCCCTCCGGCACCAGGTTGTCCGGGTACTTGGACCACGCGGTGACCGGGCGGTCGTGGTGACCATCGAACGGGCCGTTGTACAGGCGCTTGGGCTCCAGGAAGATCACCGGATCGTCGTTCTCGATCGAGGCGATCAGCAGGCCCTTGGCGTCGTACGGGTTGGACGGCATGACCGTGCGCAGGCCGGTGGCGTGGGCGAAGATCGCTTCCGGGCTCTGGCTGTGGGTCTGGCCACCGTAGATGCCACCGCCGCACGGGGTGCGGAACACCAGCGAGGAGGTGAAGCTGCCGCCGGAGCGATAGCGCATGCGCGCCGCTTCGGACACGATCTGGTCGTAGGCCGGGTAGATGTAATCGGCGAACTGGATTTCGGCGACCGGGCGCAGGCCGTAGGCGGCCATGCCGATCGCCGCGCCGGCGATGCCGTTCTCGGAAATCGGCGCATCGAACACGCGCTGCTTGCCGTACTTGGTCTGCAGGCCGTCGGTGCAGCGGAACACGCCGCCGAAGTAGCCCACGTCCTGGCCGAAGACCACCACGTTGTCGTCGCGTTCCAGCATCACGTCCATCGCCGAGCGCAGCGCCTGGATCATGGTCATCGGCGTGCCGCCGGTGTTGTTCTGTTCAATCCCGCTCATGTGTTCAGACTCCCAACTGCTGACGCTGGCGACGGAGGTGTTCGGGCATGTCCTTGTAGACGTCTTCGAACATGAGGGCCGCGCCGGGACGGTTGTCGCTGCCGAGCAACCCGTGGGTCTCGGCTTCCTTGAGGGCACGCAGGATCTCGGCATCCAGTTCGGTGCGCAGTTCGTCGTGCTGCTGCTCGCTCCACAGGCCGCGCTTGATCAGGTGCTGCTTCAGGCGGTCGATCGGATCGCCGAGCGGGAACTGCTGGGCATCATCGGCGGGGCGGTACTTGGACGGATCATCCGAGGTCGAATGCGGCCCGGCGCGGTAGGTCACCCACTCGATCAGGGTCGGGCCCAGGTTGCTGCGGGCGCGTTCGGCGGCCCAGCGCGAGGCGGCGTACACGGCCAGAAGATCGTTGCCGTCCACACGCAGCGACGGAATGCCGTAGCCCACGCCGCGCGCGGCGAAGGTGGTGTTCTCACCGCCGGCAATCGCCTGGAAGGTGGAGATCGCCCACTGGTTGTTGACCACGTTGAGCACGACCGGGGCGCGGTACACGTGCGCGAAGGTCAGCGCGGCGTGGAAATCGCCTTCGGCGGTGGCGCCATCACCCACCCATGCGGTGGCGATGCGGGTGTCGCCCTTGATCGCCGAGGCCATCGCCCAGCCCACGGCCTGGATGTACTGGGTGGTCAGGTTGCCGGAGATCGAGAAGAAGCCGTAATCCTTGTACGAATACATGATCGGCAGCTGGCGGCCCTTCAGCGGGTCGGCCGCGTTGGACAGCACCTGGCAGATCATGTCGACCAGCGACACTTCCTTGGTGATCAGGATGCCCTGCTGGCGGTACGTCGGGAACTGCATGTCGTCATCGCGCAGCGCCAGGGTCTGGCCGACGGCGATCGCTTCCTCACCCAGGCACTGGATGTAGAACGAGGTCTTCTTCTGGCGCTGGGCGATCAGCAGGCGGGCGTCGTAGGCGCGCGTCTTGAGCATGGCGTGCATGGCACGCAGCAGCACGGCGTCGTCGATGTCGGCGGCCCACGGGCCCACGGCGTCGCCGTTGTCGTCCAGCACACGGATCAGCTGGCCGGTCAGCGGTGCGGTCTGGCTGGCGCTCACATCCACGGGCGGCTTGTCGACCGCGCCGGCGGGGCTCAGCTTCAGATAGGAAAAGTCGGTGGCCTCGCCGGGACGGGCGCTGGGCTCGGGCACGTGCAAACGCAACGGTTCACGCGTGGCGGGGATCTGGGGTGATGACATGTCAGGGGCCTCGCTGGGCTTGGGTCATGGAGCTACAGGCATACCGCAGGCGGGGGGCAACGGTAATGGCGATGTTGGCGCGCCGACATCCGGGCGGGATCTCGTCGCGAAGCGGGTAAGGGCCAGCGCTTGCAAGGCGGCTGGGGCCATGGCGCATTGCACCCGGTGTGAAGTCTAGAGGCACAGCGGCTTATCGTAAATTTGTTTAATTGCGTATGAGGTATTGTTTATTCAGATATCTTCATTCCGTGGGAGCCCGTGCATGCAAATCCCCGCCAACATGACCCTGCGCCAGCTGCGGTACTTTGCCGAAGCGGCCGAGTTGGGGCAGTTTTCGCAGGCTGCGCGCAAGCTGCACGTCTCCCAGTCGGTCATCACCACCGCGGTCGCCCAGCTGGAAACCTCGCTGGGGCTGAAGCTGTTCGACCGCATGCCGCACGGGGTCGGATTGACCGCCGAGGGGCACCGCTTCCACCAGCATGTGCGGCACATCCTGGATACGTTGCAGGACGCGCTCAGCGAGCCGATGTTCCTGGCCAACACGCTGCCAGGCCGGGTGAGGATCGGCGCCTCCTACACGGTGCTGGGCTATTTCCTGCCGAGCCTGCTGGCGCGCTTCAAGCGCTCCTACCCGCAGGTGGAGGTGGATCTGGTCGACATGGACCGCGCGGCGATCGAACAGGGCGTCGGCAGCGGTGAGCTCGATTTCGGGCTGTGCATCATCTCCAACATGGCCGAGCCCTATGTGCTGCGGCGCCAGGTGCTGATCCGCTCGCGCCGCCAGCTGTGGCTGGCCGAGTCGCATCCGCTGCTGCAGCTGCCGGTGATCAGCCCGGCCGACGTCGAGCCGTACCCGTACATCATGCTGATGGTCGACGAAGGGCAGGAGTCGGCGATGCGCTACTGGCGCTCGGTCGGGCGCGAACCCAACGTGGTGTTCCGCACCTCGTCGCTGGAAGCGCTGCGTGGCATGGTCGCCTACGGCTTCGGGGTCAGCATCCTGTCGGACATGGTCTATCGACCGTGGTCGCTGGAGGGGCGCCGGATCGACGTACGCACCCTCACCGATGCGGTACCGCCGATGGAAGTCGGCCTGGTCTGGCGCCCGGACGAAGACCTGTCCGCGCCGGCACGCGCACTGCATCAGTTCCTGGTCTTCGCCTGTGGCGGATGAGCGCCGATGGCATCGGCCAGCGCGGGGCGCGGATCGGGCAGTTCACCCACGGGCGCGGTGAAGGCCTGCCCGCGGCGTGACCAGATCTGCCACGCCGAATAGGCCAGCAACGGCACCACGTAGGTGGCCAGGATGGCGTAGGCCAGCAGTC
>DMZT01000176.1:492-768 GCA_003484865.1 Stenotrophomonas sp. | reverse complement strand
GGCGTAGGCCAGCAGTCGGTAGCCCTTTGCGATCAGTGCGACCAGGCCGATGCCATCGGCCATGAACACGGCCATCAGCAGGATCGCCACGATGATCGCCACGCGGACCCCGCGCTTCGGTGCGGTACCGGTGCGTTCCTTCCAGTTGACGCTGATGCGGCCGTCCACCGAGGCCATCAGGGTGACGCCGGTTTCGACCAGGGCCACCATGATCATCAGGCGGAACAACAGCTGGAACCACGGCAGGTCGAGCTGGCCAAGCATGAGGTCCGACGG
>DMZT01000176.1:0-370 GCA_003484865.1 Stenotrophomonas sp. | reverse complement strand
AGCGGCGCGTCGGCGATGTCCGGCAGGAACGCGATCATGCAGACGTAGAACACGATCGCCGGCAGGATCGCCAGCGGGCCGGCCAGGGCGCCTGCGATCACCGCATCGCGTCGGCACAGCAGGTGGCGCACCACCAGCAGGATCGAGACCGCCGCGAACATGTTGTAGCCGGCGTAGGTCACGCCGTTGAGCACCCAGTCCTTGCCCAGTTCATGGGTGTTGGAGAGCTGTGCCATCGCGCCGCCACCGAAGCGGTACAGGATCAGGCACGCGGCAATGGCGTAGACCAGATACATGAAGGCCGACATCAGCTTGAACATACGTTCGACGGCATTGGTGCCGGCCTGCACCACGCCGGTGATGATCGCCA
>DMZT01000174.1 GCA_003484865.1 Stenotrophomonas sp. | reverse complement strand
AGCCGACTGTTAGTCGGCTGGTAGAGCCGACCGTTGGTCGGCTGCCGCGCATCGCGCGGCAGATCACGTATGCATGGCGTCGGATGCGAGAGCAGCTGACCAACGGTCAGCTCTACCCACCATGGATCGGGGCCTAAGCACCGGTAGAGCCGACCGTTGGTCGGCTGCTGCGCATCGCACGGCAGATCACGTATGCATGGCGTCGGAGAGGAGAGCAGCCGACCAACGGTCGGCTCTACGCGGTGCGCGTTCAGGCCTCGGCGGTCTCGGCCACCGCGTAGTCGGTGAACCCTTCCGCCCCGCCCCCGAAGAACGTCGCTTTGTCCGACGGGTTCAACGGCAGGCCCTGCTGCAGCCGATCCGGCAGGTCCGGGTTGGCGATGAACGGCCGGCCGAAGGCGATCAGGTCGGCCCAGCCCTTCGCCAGCGCCTCCTCAGCGCGCTCCACGGTGTACTTGCCCGCGTAGATCAGCGTGCCACGGTAGATCATGCGCAGCGCGTCCTTGAAGGCGACCGGCATCACCGGGGCATCTTCCCAGTCGGCTTCGGCGATATGCAGATAGCCCACGCCGATCTGATCGAGCAGGTGCGCGGCGGCCAGGTAGGTCGCCTGCGGCGTGTCGTCCACCGCGCCCTGCAGCGTGGTCAGCGGCGCCAGACGCACGCCGACGCGCTCGGCACCGATTTCCTCGGCCACCGCTTCGGCCACCTCGCGCAGGAAGCGCAGGCGGTTCTGCAGCGAGCCACCGTAGGCATCGGTGCGCTGGTTGGCCTGGGAATCGATGAACTGGTTGATCAGATAGCCATTCGCACCGTGCAGCTCAATACCATCGAACCCTGCCGCGATCGCGTTGCGCGCGGCCGCCGCGTAGTCGCCCACGATCCCGGCGATCTCGTCGATGGCCAGTGCCCGCGGCATCGAGTGCTGCACCATCTCGCCGACGCCGCTCAATGGGCCACGGCCCTCGGGATCGACGAACACCTTGACGCCCTCGGCCAGCAGCGCCGACGAGGACACCGGGGCGGCACCGCCCGGCTGCAGCGCGGTATGCGACACGCGACCAACATGCCAGAGCTGGGCCACGATGCGGCCGCCAGCCGCGTGCACCGCGTCGGTCACGCCGCGCCAGCCGGCGATCTGCGCGTCATCGTGGATGCCCGGGGTCCAGGCGTAGCCCTGGCCCTGCTGGCTGATCTGGGTGCCTTCGCTGACGATCAGGCCGGCCGAGGCCCGCTGGGCGTAGTACTCGGCCATCAACGGTGTGGCGACATTGCCCTCGCCGGCCCGTGAGCGGGTCATCGGCGGCATCACGATACGGTTGGGCAGCGTCAGGGTGCCGCGGGTATAGGGGGAGAACAACATGGGAAATCCTTGATCGGGAGCGCCGCCGCAGCGGGGATGCCGACAAGGATGGGGACAGGGCTGCCCGCTCAACAGACCTGCGACGGCAAAACAGTTGTGCCGCCGATGCAACGATCGATCAGGTACGCTCGGCCGCCAGCATCGAGTAGGCCGCCCGCACGGTCTCGTACCCGTAGGTCCGCTCCAGGCGGCGCACGATGAAATGGCCGCGCGCCACGTCCTGGTAGTAGTCGGTGAACATGGTGTTGAGCGTCGCGCCGGCCACCGCCCCGACAATCGGCACCGCCTGCGCGGCGAACTTCTCGGTGACCACCACACCGAAACGCGCGGCGACCTTCTCCACGAGCTTGGCCAGCCACTTGCCGGCTTCCTTCGGGGTCAGCCCGATCATCACCGGGCTGCCGCCGACCGCGCGGCCGGCCAACTCGGCCGACAGGTGACGCATCACCTCGGCAGTGAAGCCACGCGTGATGTAGTAGCCGGTCTCGCTGGCATCGTCCTTGCCGGAGTTGCCGCCCAGCGCAAACACTTCCAGGCAGGCATGCCGGGTGCTCATCTCGCGCAGGTCGAAGCCTTCGCTGCGGGCCACGTCAGCCACCGAGCGCATCATGATCGTGGTGGACACCGGCAGCTCGATGAACAGCGTGGTGAAACCGAACGCGCCGCCGACCGCACCGGAGGTGGCCGCGGCCAGCTTGTGCCAGCGGGTGGACGCCGCTTTGCCCGGCGTGTTGTCCATCGTCCACAACGCCGCCTGGGCCGATTTGAACAGCGCCGCTTCGACCGCGCCATGGATGCGGCGGGACACCGAATCGGGCAGGCGTTTGACCGCGAACTCCAGCGGCGAACCGATCAGATTGGCCATCTTGGCGGTCAGCGTGGGCGATTCCAGCAGGTCCACCGCACGCTGCAGGTCGCGCCAGTCCTGCGAGGTGGGCAGGATCGAGGACTCCAACGGCGGCGGTTGTGGCGAGGTCATGGCGTTCATGGCCGCGATCATAGCGCCGCCGATGTATACCGCTCGTTGCCTCGCCTGCCGGTGGCTGAACGCCTGCGCACAGGCCGCGTTGCCGGGCGACGCCCGGCGTTCGGGTCAGGCCGGCAGGCCCGACAGCGCGCCCATGAATTGACGGTAATGGCGCAGCTCTTCGATGGAATCATGCACGTCGCTCAGCGCGGTATGGCTGGCGGTCTTGCCGACGCCGGCGGCCACGCCCGGGGCCCAGCGCCTGGCCAGTTCCTTGATCGTGGAAACGTCCAGATTCCGGTAATGGAAGTACTTTTCCAGACGCGGCATTTCACGGTGCAGGAAGCGACGGTCCTGGCAGATCGAGTTGCCGCACATCGGCGAGGCGCCCGCCTTGATCCACTGCTGCAGGAAGGCGATCGTCTGCGCTTCGGCCTGCCCGGGCGTGATGGTGCTCTCGACCACGCGCTGCCACAGGCCGGAACGACGATGCTGGTTGCGGTTCCACTCGTCCATCGCTTCCAGCCGCTCGACCGGATGATGGATCGCGAATTCCGGGCCTTCGGCCAGCACCTTCAACTGCGCATCGGTCACCACGGTGGCGATCTCGATGATCGCATCGTTGTCGGTGTCCAGACCGGTCATTTCCAGATCGATCCAGATCAGTCGCTCGCCTTCTGCGCCGTTGTCCGCCATGTGTTCGCCTTGTGCTGGGCCACCGCTTGCGCCGCGACCGGAATGGATAAGGCGCCCATGATACCGCCAACCCGTCACGACCCTGTCGCTGCGGGGACCTTATTCCAGCAGCAGTGGCGGCTTGCCGCGCTTGGCGCGGAAGTAGTTGGTCAGCCGGGTGCTGGCGTCCTTGGCGAGCACGCCACCGTGGATCTCCACGCGGTGGTTGTGGCGCGCGTCGCCGATCAGGTCGAACACGCTGCCGCAGGCACCGGTCTTGGGGTCTGTGGCCGCATACACCAGCCGCGCCACGCGTGCGTGCACGATGGCCATGGCACACATCGCACACGGCTCCAGCGTCACGTACAGCGTGCTGCCGATCAGCCGGTGGTTGGTGATCGCCCTGCCCGCCTGCCGCATCGCCACGATCTCGGCATGCGCGCTGGGATCATGGTCGGCGATGTTGAGGTTCCAGCCTTCGCCGAGCACGCTGCCATCGGCACCGACCAGCACCGCGCCGACCGGAATCTCATTGAATTCACGCTCGGCACGCTCCGCCAGGCCCAGCGCGTGGCGCATCCAATGCTCATCCTGGTCGTGCACCGGCACGCCCAGTGGTGGTGGCGGGGCGAGGCGCTCAACCATGACCGTTGGCCTTGCGCACGAAGGCCTCGAATGCGGCCAGGGTGGCCTCGCTGACGTGGTGCTCGATCCCTTCCGCGTCGCGGCGCGCCGAATCGGCGTCCACGCCCAGCGCCAGCAGGAACTGCTCCACCATCTGGTGGCGGGCGCGCATCTCCACCGCCAGCTGCTCGCCGGCCGGGGTCAGGAACACGCCGCGATACGGCCGCTGGATCGCCCAACCCTCCTTGACCAGCCGCTTGAGCGCCTTGGCCACCGTGGGCTGTGCAACCCCGAGCCGGGTGGCGATATCCACCTGGCGGGCTTCGCGGCCATCGGCGATCAGGTCCGCGATCAGCTCCACGTAATCCTCGACCAGCTCGGACCGGCGCGCTTCACGCACCTGCACAAAGCCCTCGACATGCACCTGGGCGTCGATCAGGGGCGAGGTGGCTTTACGGGTCGGGGACGGCATGGTGGCTCCAGCAATAGGCCGGTGGCGAAGGGCTGCGGCACCCGGACAGTTTACCTCACGGGGGTTTGCGACTGATCCGGGCGGGCCTCGCGTGGTCGGAGCGCCCCGGCTGGCAACAGATAGAGACCAGAATCAAACCGACGTCTCATTCACAGGATCTTTCGTTTGACAAATGATTTTTGGTGCCGGATATATACCCCACCTACTCAGCCATGGACCCGGCCGAAGGCCAAGGAGCAGCATGGACGCATCCGCGCTACGGAAGTACGGCAGCCTCGCTCTGATCATCGTGTTGGCCGCGCTGATGACCGCGCTGGCCGTGCAGAACCGGCAGCTCCGCCAGCAGCAGGCGCTGCTGGTGAGCAAGGTCGAACAGATCTCCAAGGCCGCTCACGGCCTTCCGGAAGGCGCCCAGCCTGAAGCACTCGGCACCACGGCACTGGACGGCCAGGCGGTCACCCTCGCCGGCCCGGCCAGCGGCCGCCAGGTCCTGTATTTCTTCTCTCCTGCCTGCAAGTTCTGCCTGGCCTCCGTGCCGCAGATCCAGGCGCTGGACGCCGCCGGACGGAACAACGGCCACCGTGCCTTCGAGATGATCGGCGTCAGCCTGCCGCCGCATGAAACCGCTGCGGACTATGCACGCCAGCATGGCTTCGCGTTTCCGGTGGTGAACGATACCGATGACCGGATCCGGCAACGCTACACCGCAACCATGGTGCCGATGGTGGTGGTGATCGAGGACGGCAAAGTGATCTATCGCCACGTCGGCCAACTCAAGGACAGCGCGGTCAATGCCATCACCGGCGCCTTCGTGGTGAACGCTGCGCGCAGTGCGGTGCCCGCTCCGGCAGGCTGATTCCCCCTGACGCCGCTCCCCGGCGGCGTACCCAAGGTCTGTCCGCGCCGGCTTATGGGGCGGATCGACAGTTCGTCGGTTTTCCTTCCCCTCCCCGCTGACGGATCCGCCTGCCCGGTAAACCGCATCGCGCACCACCCGCTGCATCCGCATGATCCACAACAGGAGAAACACCATGAAGTCCAAGAAACTCGTCTCGGTCTTTGGCGGTATCGCTGTTGTCTGTGCCCTGGCGTTTGCTTCGAGCCAGGCGGTGGCAACCTCCAGCCAACCCAAACAGCTGGAGGGCTGTCCCTACAAGCCCGGCTGCACCTATGGCGGGCACAGCGAAATCCGGTGCTGCCAGCCGGTGTAACGCCCTCTTCCGTGCGAGCACGTTCGACCGTCAACATCATCCACAAAGGGAAAGATAGACCATGAAGTCGAAGAAGCTGTTGTTGTCGTCCCTGAGCGCCGTCACGATGATCTGCGCACTGGCCTTCGCATCGAGCCAGGCGCTGGCGACCTCAAGCCAGCCCAAGCCCCTGGCAGGCTGCGAAGATCAGCCCGGCTGCACCTACGGCGGCCATGGCCTGTATCTGTGCTGCGAGCCGCTGTAAGCACCACGACCATCCCGGCACAATGCCGGGATGGTTCTATCGGCATCAGCGTGGTCGACGCTGAAGCGTAGTCTCAAACAGCACCGTGCCATCGTGATTCTGCGCCACCAGCGTGCCGCCATGCGCACGCGCGAACTCGCTGGCGATGAACAGGCCCAGCCCCAGCCCGCGGCTATCGTGGAAACTGGCCTTGAACGGTTCGAACAACCGCGGCAGCAACGCCTCGGGAATCTGCCCGGCATTGCGCACCTGCAACCGCAGCGGCGCGCTGCGCTCGCCTTCCAGACGCACCACCACCGGCGCATCGCCACCGTGCAGCACGGCGTTGCCGATCAGGTTGGACAGCAGCTGCGCCAGGCGATCCGGATCGCCCTGCAGGTGGGCATCGCCCTGGACCTGCAGCTCGATCGTCGCCTGCGGATGCGCACGCCCGATCTCGGCCACCACCGAGGCGGCCACGTCCGCCAGATCGCATTCGGTGCTGTGCAGGCGCAGGCCACCGGTGCGGATCTTCGAGAAATCCAGCAGCTGATCCACCATCCGCGCCATCCGCTGCGCACTGTTCTCAAGGTGGCCAAGCGTGCGCTGCACCGCGCCATCGTCGGGCAGATCCAGCGACAGCTTATCGGCGCACAGCAGGATCGATGCCAGCGGCGTGCGCAGATCGTGCGTCAACACAGCCATCATCGTCTCATTGAGCTTGAGCGCATGCTCCAGCGCCTCGTTGCGCGTCTTCAGCAGCTGCTTCTGCTGGTAAAGCTCGATGAACACATTGACCTTGCTCATGATCACCTGCGGCTCGATCGGCTTGTGCAGGAAATCCACGGCACCGGATTCGTAGCCCTTGAAGGCCCGCACGGGGTCGTTCGGTGAGGCGGTCAGGAAGATGATGGGTACATCGCGGCTGCGCTGCGAGCCACGCATCAGCTCGGCCAACGAAAACCCGTCGATTTCCGGCATGTGCACATCCAGCAACGCGAGCGCGACTTCATGCTCCAGCAGCAGCTCGAGCGCTTCGGCACCGGACAACGCGCACAGGATCTCCAGGCCGGGGCGGCGCAGCAGCGCCTCCATCGCGACCAGGTTCTGCGGAATGTCATCGACAATCAGCAGCTTCACGCAATCGGTGGTGGCAGTCGACCCGGCGGGTTCGATCAGGTTCATCGGGTAAGACCTTTCATACGCGTGCAGATGGAGGTGAGCGGGAGCACCGCATCGGCACCGGCGTGCGCCAGGGCGGATGCGGGCATCATCGAGGAATACGCCTCCTCAGGGCATTGGATCCAGGCTTCGCCGCCGGCCTGGCGGACAGCGGCGACGCCATCACTGCCATCGGCGCTGGCGCCGGTCAGCAGGATCGCCAGCACGCCATCGCCGAACACATCAGCGGCGCTTTCAAACAGCGGATCGATGGCCGGACGCGAGAACAGCACCGGCGGGTCCACCGACAGCGCCAGCGTGGCACGGTCCTCGACCAGCAGATGGTAATCCGGCGGCGCGAAGGTGACGGTGCCCGGCTGCAGGGGCTGCTTGTCCTCGGCCTCGCGCACCGGCAGCGGGCAGCCGGCGTCGAGCAGGCCGGCAATGCGGCTCGGTCGATCACGTGGCAGATGCAGCACCACCAGCACGGGCAGCGCCAGTGTCGTCGGCAGCGATGACAGCAGCGCCTGCAGCGCACTGACCCCACCGGCCGACGCGCCGATGACCACCAGATCGAACCGGCTGCGTTGCGACGCGCCGCTCATCAGGCCAGCTTCCGATACAGGCGCTGGTCGCGCGCGCAAGCTTCGAACAGATCGGCGTGCGCGCCGAACTGCAGCGATTCCTTGCTGCCCAGCCCCAGGAAGCCGCGATGGACCAGCGCCTCGTGGAACAGGCCGATGGCGCGGTCCTGCAGGGGCCGCTGGAAATAGATCAGCACGTTGCGGCAGGACACCAGGTGGACTTCGGAGAACACGGTATCGGTGGCCAGGCTGTGGTCGGCGAACACGATGTTGCGCTTCAGGCGGCGATCAAACACCACGCTGCCGTAGCCGCTGCTGTAGTAATCCGAGAGCGACCCGGTGCCGCCGGCGGCCAGATAGTTGCGGCTGAACTGCGCCAGCCGGTCCAGCGCGAACGCCCCGGATTCGGCCGCCTGCAGTGCTTCGGGATTGATGTCGGTGGCGTAGATGATCGCGCGGTCGAGCAGGCCTTCCTCATGCAGCAGGATCGCCAGCGACCATACCTCTTCGCCGGTACTGCACCCGGCGATCCACAGCTTGATCGACGGATAGGTGCGCAGCACCGGCACGGCGTGCTCACGCAGCATCCGGAAATACGGCGGGTCGCGGAACATCTCCGAGACCTGCACGGTGAAGTACTGCATCGCCTGGGCGAAGGTCTCCGGTTCGTGCAGCAGCCGGTGCTGCAGCGCTCCCATGGTCGGGCAGTCGAAGCGCGCCATGGCATGCCGCATGCGCCGCCGCAGCGATGCCAGCGCATAGTCACGGAAGTCGTAGTGGTAGCGCTGGTAGACCGCCTCCAGCAACAGCTTCAACTCCAGGTCGAACAGCTCCGTTTCATTCATCGGCGCGAGCACCACACCCGGCACAGCGAGACCAGCTTGTCCACGTCGATCGGCTTGGCGATGTAGTCATTGGCACCGGCCTGCAGGCAGTGCTCGCGGTCGTCCGGCATCGCCTTGGCGGTCAGCGCGATGATCGGCAGGTCGCGCCAGCGGTTGTCGGCACGGATCTCGCGCATGGCGGTCAGCCCGTCCATCTCCGGCATCATGATGTCCATCAGCACCAGGTCGATCTCGGGGCGCAGCTTCTCCAGCGCCTCGCGGCCGTTGCGGGCGATATCCAGGGTCACGCCCAGCGGCTCGAGCACGCTGGACAGCGCGAAGATGTTGCGCACATCGTCCTCGGCCAGCAGCACGGTGCGGCCATCGAGCACCGCATCGCGGCGGCGGGCCTCGCGCAGCAGGCGCTGCTGGTCGGTCGGCAGGGAGGCCTCGACACTGTGCAGGAACAGGGTCACCTCATCGAGCAGGCGCTCGGGCGAACGCGCGCCCTTGATGATGATGCTCTTGGAATAGCGGCGCAGGCGCTGCTCTTCATCGCGGGTCAGCGCGCGGCCGGTATAGACGATCACCGGCGGGAACGCGACGGCATCATTGCCGGCCATGCGCTCGAGCAGGTCATAGCCGGTGCCGTCGGGCAGCGCCAGGTCGGTGACCATGCAATCGAAGGTGGAGCCGGCCAGTTCGGCCATCGCCTCGGTGATGGTGCCTACCCCAGTGATCTCGAGCTGGTCGCGGCCGAGCAGCAACTGCAGATTGGAGCGCAGCTCGCTGTCGTCCTCGACGATCAGCAGGCGGCGCATGTCGCGCTGGCTGGTGGCCTCCAGCTGCTGGATCGCGCCGAGCAGGCGCTCGCGCGTGGCCGGCTTGATCACATAGCCGATCGCGCCCAGCTCCATCGCCACCTGCGAACGCTCCAGCCCGGACACCACGTGCACCGGGATGTGACGCGTGGCCGGGTCGCGCTTGAGGCGCTCCAGCACGCTCAGCCCGGAGACATCGGGCAGGCCGATATCGAGCAGGATGCCATTGGGGCGCAACTCGGCAGCCAGACTCAGCGCTTCCTCGGCAGTGCCGGCGACCACGCAATCAAAGTCCAGTTCGTGCGCCATCGAGACCAGCGCGCTGGCGAACGCCGTATCGTCCTCCACCACCAGGATCATCCGGCCCGCGCGGCTGCGGCGGCCCCGGTCATCCATCACCCTGGCCGCGGGCGCGGGTGCAGGGGTGGATTCGGCGTGGGCACGGCCCAGCGAAGCAGCGGCAGGCACGGCCGGTGCTGCCACGGCGGCGGGACGTACGTCGTGCACGACGTTGTGAGGGCTGCCGGTACCACCACCGGCCAGCAGCGGCAGCTCCAGCGTGAAGCAGCTGCCCCGGCCCGGCTCGCTGGAGACGGTGATGCTGCCGCCCATGCGTGCCGCCAGATCGCGCGAGATCGACAGCCCCAGCCCGGTGCCACCGTA
>DMZT01000034.1 GCA_003484865.1 Stenotrophomonas sp. | reverse complement strand
GACGTTGATGGTACTACGCACCAACGGTGTGTAAGAACTCAGCAAGAGGCCTGACTTATGTCCACCCAATCCCAGCTAGCGTGGCGCGACGCACTCGACCTCAAAATCCGTGAGGAGTTCAGGGCGCCCGTGATCAGCAACCATGCGCTGGCGGTTGCTCTGATTCAGCTACTTGATAAGGCTGAATACGCCGGCCGACCTGTGCGGCTCCCTCGCAGCGAGCTGGACCGCAAGACGTTTTTCTCCGCTCGCCAAGCCTTGATAGACCGCGGGGCGCTGCTCCCGGAGCGGGGATTGCCCAATTCCCTTTTACGCATCCCCGGGCGCAAGGACGCTTCGCCGGGTGAAGTAATGTGCGCGATTGATCCTTTTGGGCACGTTGCCTTCCTGAGTGCGATGGAATTCCATGGCCTCACCAACCGCCTGCCCAAGATTCTCTACTTCGTCACTTTCGACGCCGTGTCATGGCGTCAGCAGGCGTTGCAGCGGATGCAGCGTGAACTGGGCGATCTCCTCGCGGTCTTCAACGACGCTGACCTGCCCCCGTTGCAGTACTCGAACATCAGGCGACTCAACGGCGTCGTCATCGAAACCCTGCGGACGAAGGATGCAGGCGATTGGCGACATGCATTGGACGGTGCGCTACGGGTGACAGGCGTCGGGCGCACCTTTCTGGACATGATCAAGCGGCCCGAGCTATGTGGTGGTATCCGGCATGTCATCGAGGTGTTCGAAGAACATGCGCTGACCTATCTCAATGCCATCGTTGCCGAATTCAACACACATGGTGGGAAGATCGACTGTGTGCGTGCCGGCTACATATTGAACGAGCGATGTGGGATCGACCGCGCTGAAATTGATGCCTGGGTTGTCCATGCTTCACGGGGTGGGTCGCGAAAGCTGGATGCGCAGGCGGAGTACTCGCCAGACTTTTCCGAGAAGTGGAGCCTCTCCATCAATGCCTAGTCTGCTTCACGACATTCCGGTCTGGGTCCGCTCGGCAGGCGTCCAGCAGGTGCCGCTACGGCAAGCGGTCCATTGCGTGCTCGAGACCATTGCGCGGACCCCTCGGCTGAGAGCATTGCTCTGCATGAAAGGGGGCATTTTGATGGCCCTGCACTACGACAGCCCCCGCTTCACCACCGACATCGATTTCTCCACGCCGGATTCGTTCACCGAAGAGGCAGAGAAGGAAACGGTGGCGCTGATGTCTGCCGTGCTTCCGGGCGTCGGCGAAACGCTTGGTTATGACGTGGAGTGTCGGTTGCAGGGGCATAAGGTAAGGCCCAACCGCGAGGGCACACGAGTCAACCTCACCATGAACATTGGATATGCCCTCAAGGGCACCCCAGCGCATAGACGTCTGGCGGCGGGCCAGTCGCCGTTCTCGCTTTCGATCGACTTCAGCTTCAGGGAGCGCATCCCTGCCTCGGAAGAGGTGGAGATCGGCGAGGGGGGACATCTGTGCGTTTACGGTTTGACTACGTTGGTTGCCGAAAAGATGCGTGCGCTGCTTCAGCAGCCACTCCGCAATCGATACCGCCGGCAGGACGTGTTTGACCTTCATTACCTGCTCGAACAGCGCTCGGAGCTTTCGCTCCCGCAATGGCAGAGGGAGGTGCTGAGTGACCTGCGGATCAAGTGCGAGGACCGCTCCGTTTCTCTGAGTGCTGACGCGATCGATGACCCCGCCGTTGCCGAGCGCGCCGAACGCGACTACGACACGCTTCTGGCGGAGGTTGACGGCGACGTTCCGCCATTCCACATCGCCTTTGAGCGCGTCCGCACCTACTTCCACACGCTGCCTTGGCAATAGGTGCGGGACCTACCAGCGTTCGCTCATGCTGGTAGCCGCCGCATCCTGGGTCGGCAGGAACGCCAGCGCGGCGCCTTCGGCATCGGCCACCATCCAGCCCGCGCCGGCCGGCGTCGGGGTGAACGCCAGCACATCGCCGACCTTCACGCCGGCCGCCGGGTTGTCGGCACGCGCCGGCCATGCCACCACGGCCGGTGCATCCGGGGCCTGCGGGTTCTTCAACTCCACCTCGTAGCTGCCGTCCGGTTGCTGCGCTACGCGCTCCACGGTGAGTGGCGGCATCGGAGCGGCCTTCTGTCGCTTTGCGGCCCGGGCGGCGCGGTTGTGCGGCATGGCGGCGTCATGCAGTTCGCTCACGCCCAACGCACTGAGCCAGACCGGGGCGGTGATCACCGCCAGGCTCACCACCGAGGTGGTGAGGACGCTGCTGGTGACCGGTGAGGCATTGCTGAGGTTCTGGGCGGTGACCGGCAGGCTGGTCGCGAGCAAGGCCAGCGCCAGCAGTGGCGCAGCGGCAGGACGGGATATCCGGTTCATTCAATAGCTCCAGAAGACAGCGGACAGCGAGGGGTCACCAACGTGTACTCGGCTGCGCCGCCGCCGCATCGATGGGCAGGAAGGCCAAGGCCGTGCCCTCGGCTGTGGTCACGGTCCAGCCGGCGCCGCCCTGGGTGGGTGTCAGCGCCAGTACGTCGCCCACCGCCACCGCGGCTGCCGGGTTGTCCTCGCGCGCAGGCCAGGCAATCACGGCCGGCTCATCCGGTGCCTGCGGGTTCTGCAGGGCCATTTCGAGGCCGCCGTCGGGCGTGCGTTCCACCTTCTCCACGGTAAGCGGCGGCAGCGGACCGGCTTTGCCACGGGCGTCCTTGGCCGCGCGGCTGCGTCGGGCCGAAGCATCGCTGGCCTTGCTCAGGCCGGCCGAGACCAGCCACACCGGTGCGGTCACCACGACCACGCTCACCACCGAGGTGACGATGACGCTGCTGGTCACCGGGTGATTGATGCCCACCACCTGCGCGGGCGCGGGCAGGCTGGCCGCGCCTACGGCAATGGCCAGCAGCGGTGCAACGACTGCGCGCGAAACACGTGTCATCGAAGATCCTTCTGATGTCTCAACATGGGTCCGCAGTATGCCCGCTGGCGTGCTGCCCGCCGCTGACTCACGGTTTGGGGGCGGTAATGCCCTTCACCGGCACATGCGGCACGGCCAGCTCCTGCTGCAGGCTGCTGCGCAGTTGCAGGAAATCAAAGATCGATTCCACCGTCACCACCGAGTAATTGCCGGAAATGCGCTCGCTGGCCGGGTGGTCGGTAACGGCGGCATTGGGCACGAAGAAGCGCGCGCCCAGCCGCTTGGCCACGCCGATGTGCAGCGTGCTGGGGGTATACATGTGCCGCTGCAGCCATTGCTGGGCCTGGGTACGGTTGACGATCAGGGTGCGCTCTTCCACCTGCGCCATCGCCGCGCCCAGCACTTCCAGCACCCATTGGTTGGAATTCTGGTACTCGGTGCGGAACGGATAGGCCACCACGCTGTAGCGCGCCTCGTGCAGCGCCTTGGCCTGGATCGCCGGCTGGGTGAGCATCGCCTTGAGTGCATCGCGCAGCGCAGGTGTCGGCACGCCGATGCGCAGGTCGGTATGGCTGGAGGTTTCGCCGATGAAGGTGGCGACCCCTTCGCGGAACAGGTGCGACTCGGCGGTCTTGCACGGATTGAGCAGGTGCACCGCGCGCCACTGGCCGTCGTCTTCGCGCAGCAGGAAGGCCAGATGGCTGTGGCGCAGGCCGTACTTGCTCAGGTCCTGGCCACCGCGGGCGATCAGCACCACATCCACGCCCTCGAGTGCATCCAGCGCGTCGGTGGTGGCCAAGGCCACATCGAACATGGAGGCCAACGCGGCCGGCGTGGGATAGCGTTCGGTGCACTGCGGTTCGGCGTGTGCGGTCAGCGTAGCGCCCAGCAATACCGCACACAGCAGGGCGGGATGCAGGCGCTTGATCAGCGCAGCGCAGGGTACGTCCATGTCACACGGTCTCCGGCGGCACCGGCCGCGGCCGCATCATAACGCTGCGCGATGCCGTCAGGCCTGAATCCCCAACCGCGCACGTACTTCATCGGCAACGCGCGTGGTCTCGCGCAGCGGCTCGATGCGGCCCTGCGTCTGCCAGTCCAGCCAGCGCGTCTGCAACCGGCCACGTTCGCGCAGCGCGTGCTGGAAGTGTGCGAGTCGCCCTTGCGCCTGGTCGGCCAGGGCCACGGCGACCGGCATGCGCGTGGCGCACGCTTCAGAAAGCAGGTTCACCGAATCCGGCGAGACCACCACGCGGTTGGCCCAGCCCAGCAGCCCGGCATACGGGTTCACGCCGTCGCCGCCATCGCCCCAGATCACATTCGGTACCTCGGCAAACGCACTGCGCAGCGCCCCGACCAGGGCCGGTGGGGTACGTCGCGAGGTCGTGGCCAGCAGGCTGCCGCCTTCCTCGCGCAGCTGGGACGCGAGCTGCTGGAACACCTGCACCATGTCCGGCTCGTGCCAGGGCGCATGCGGGGTCGGCCCACCGACCAGCAGCGCGGTGCGCGGGCCGGGCAGGGCGCTGAACGCGGCGAATGCCGCACGGCCGCAGGCAAGCCAGTCATCGTTGACCGGATTGAGGCTGCCCAGCAGGGTGAGCACGTTGCTGCCGCGCAGGCGGTCGTGTTCGGGCACGACCAGCAGGTCCCAATGGCGCGGGCTGAGGCGAGGGTCGAGGATCTGGACGACCCTGGTGCCACGGCGGCGCAGTTCGCGCAGCGCGCCGGCCGCCTGGCGGCCACACCCAATGGCCAGTTCGGGTACCTCGGTGGCAAGCGTGGCGAAGGCCTCGCCGTAGCCGTTGGCGGCACCCGGCAACCAGCGCGGGGCCAGCCAGCGCCAGGGCGCGCGCGGGGTGAGCACCAGCGGACGATGCGCCCCCAGCTTCAATGCCGTGGCCAGGGCCACCGCCTGCCGCACATTGCCGGCACGGCCGTCAGTGATCGTCCAGGGCGGACTCCATCGTTTCACGTATGGCATTAATTCGTTTCAGTCAGGCTGGGTGTTGCAACTGTCGCGACACTCTACACTGCCAGCCTTCGCCGATCGCGCGGTCGCCCTGCCACGGTAGCCGATGCGCGAACGTTTCCCCTTGTTTCCGGAGGCTTCATGTCCCACGTCCTTGACGATGCTGCGCTCGATCAGTTGTTCCGTACCGCCCGCACCCAGAACGCCTTCCTTGATAAGCCGGTCGACGACAGCCAGCTGAAGGCGCTGTACGAGCTGCTCAAGTGGGGCCCGACCGCCGCCAACGGCAGCCCGGCACGCTTCGTGTTCGTGAAATCCCCGGAAGCCAAGGCCAAGCTTGCCCCGGCCCTGTCCGAAGGCAACCACGACAAGACCCTGGCCGCCCCGGTCACGGTGATCGTCGCCTTCGACGAAGACTTCCACGAGAAGCTGCCGTTCCTGTTCCCGCACACCGATGCCAAGGCGTGGTTCGACGGCCCTCGTGGAGGCCGCACCGAAGGCGCGTTCCGCAATGGCAGCCTGCAGGGCGCCTACCTGATCCTGGCCGCGCGCGCGCTGGGTCTGGATGCCGGCCCGATGTCCGGCTTTGACAACGCCAAGGTTGACGAAGCCTTCTTCAAGGGCACCGCGATCAAGTCGAATTTCCTCGTCAACCTGGGGTACGGTGACGCCTCGGGCCTGTTCCCGCGGCTGCCTCGCCTGTCCTTCGACGAAGCGGCCCGCATCGCATAAGCGTTACCGCCGGATCGTGGCCCGTCCGTGCGGATGGGCTGCATGAATTTTTTTCTTTTCCCTTCGATTACGAGAGAGACCTGACATGACCGTGACCCGCAAACTGCTGCTGCCGCTCGCCCTGACCCTGGCCATCGCCGCCTGCTCCAAGCCGGCCGACGAAGCCGCTGCT
>DMZT01000036.1 GCA_003484865.1 Stenotrophomonas sp. | reverse complement strand
ACCGCTCTTCCGATCTCTGGCGGTCAGCACCAGCAACCGCAATTTCGAAGGCCGCCAAGGCCCCGGTTCGCGCACCCTGCTGGCCTCGCCGATGACGGCCGCCTGGGCTGCGGTGAACGGCCGCGTGGCCGACCCACGCGAACTGTACGCCACGCTGGAGGTGGCCTGATGAGCGGCTTCCGTACCCTGACCTCGACCAGCGTGGTGCTGCGCGAGACCAATATCGACACCGACCAGATCATCCCGGCGCGGTTCCTGTCCACCACCGAGCGCGCCGGCCTGGGCAAGCATGCCTTCAACGACTGGCGCTGGCAGAGCGAGGGCGTGCCGAACCCGGCGTTCGCCTTCAACCAGCCACACAACGCCGGGCGCAGCATCCTGCTGGCCGGGCGCAACTTCGGCTGCGGCTCCTCGCGTGAGCATGCGCCGTGGGCGCTGACCGACCTGGGCCTGCGCGCCATCGTCAGCAGCGAGATCGCCGATATCTTCCGCGGCAATTCGCTCAAGAACGGCCTGCTGCCGATCGTGCTGGACGAGGCCGATGTGCAGACCCTGATGCAGCGTCCGGATGACGAATTGACCATCGACGTGGCCGCGCGCGAACTGCGCACCCCCGATGGACGCGTGTATGCCTTCCCGCTGGACGGCTTCTCGCAGACCTGCCTGCTGGAAGGCGTGGACCAATTGGGGTATCTGTTGGGTCGTACCCCTGACATTGAACGTTACGAGAGTGAACATGCACGCTGAGATTGTCGTATTGCCGGGTGACGGCATCGGTCCGGAAGTCGCCGCCGCCGCCGTCGCGGTGCTGGAAGCCGTCGCCACCCGTTTCGGTCACACCTTCGGGTTCCAGGAACACGATATCGGGGGCATCGCCATCGATCGCCACGGCGAGCCGCTGCCGGCCACTACGCTGGAGGCGTGCCGCAAGGCAGACGCCATCCTGCTTGGCGCGGTCGGCGGCCCGAAGTGGTCGGACCCGAATGCCAAGGTCCGCCCGGAACAGGGCCTGCTGGCGATCCGCAAGGCGCTGGGTCTGTACGCCAACCTGCGCCCGGTGCGCACGCACGCGGCCGCGCTTGGCGCCTCGCCGATCAAGGCCGAACTGCTGGAGGGTGTGGACTTCGTGGTCGTGCGTGAGCTGACCGGCGGCATCTACTTCGGTGAGAAGACCCGCACCGCCGACACCGCCAGCGACCTGTGCAGCTACAGCGTGGGCGAGATCGAGCGCGTGCTGCGCACCGCGTTCCGCCTGGCCCAGACCCGCCGCGGCAAGGTCACCTCGGTGGACAAGGCCAACGTGCTGGAAACCTCGCGTCTGTGGCGCGATGTCGCCGCGCGGATCGGCCGCGAGGAATTCCCGGACGTTGCACTGGAACACCAACTGGTCGATTCGATGGCCATGCACCTGCTGGCCAAGCCCCGCGAATACGACGTGATCGTGACCGAGAACATGTTCGGTGACATCCTCACCGACGAGGCCTCGATGTTGGCCGGCTCGCTCGGTCTGCTGCCATCGGCGTCGCTGGGCGAGCCCGGCGCAGTGGGCATCTACGAGCCGATCCACGGCTCGGCGCCGGACATCGCCGGCAAGGGTATTGCCAATCCGTACGCGACGATCTTCAGCGCCGCGATGCTGCTGCGGCATTCACTGGGGCTGGACGACGAGGCTGCTACGGTCGAGGCCGCGGTGTATGCCGTGCTGGATGACGGCGTGTTCACCGCCGATCTCGCCGCCAAGGGTTTTGCGGTGAGTACCGCCGCAGCAACCGACGCGGTCCTTGCCAAGCTGCAATGATCGTCACGAACGCGGCCTGAGGGCCGCGTTCGTGTGTCTACATCCCGCACGGCCTCCCTGTCCCGTCGGCCACGTCGCAGCCAGCGGCCGGCCCCCAACAAGGAAAGCCTTTGAACCCTCGTTCCTCTGCCGACTTTCTCGCCCACGTGGCCCAGCGCGATCCGCATCAGCCGGAGTTCCTGCAGGCCGTCAAAGAAGTGATCCAAAGCCTGTGGCCGTTCCTGGAGCGCAATCCCCGCTACCTGGAACAAGGCCTGCTGGAGCGGCTGGTGGAGCCCGAGCGGGTGATCCAGTTTCGCGTGGCCTGGGCCGATGACGCCGGCAAGATCCATGTGAATCGCGGCTGGCGCGTGCAGCACAGTTCGGCGATCGGCCCGTTCAAAGGCGGCATGCGCTTCCATCCGTCGGTCAACCAATCGATCCTGAAGTTCCTCGCCTTCGAGCAGACCCTGAAGAACGCGCTGACCACCTTGCCGATGGGCGGTGGCAAGGGCGGTTCGGATTTCAATCCCAAGGGCCGCAGCGACACCGAGGTGATGCGCTTCTGCCAGGCGCTGATGCTGGAACTGCATCGCCACCTGGGTGCCGACACCGATGTACCGGCTGGCGATATCGGCGTCGGCGCGCGCGAGGTCGGCTACATGGCCGGCATGATGAAGAAGCTCACCAACAATGCCGCCTGCGTGTTCACCGGCAAAGGTCTCTCCTACGGTGGCAGCCTGATGCGCCCGGAAGCGACCGGCTTCGGCACGGTCTACTTCGTCGAGCAGATGCTGCACCACGCGCGGCGCGATACCGATGGCGCGAAAGTGTTGATTTCCGGCGCTGGCAACGTCGCCCAGCATGCGGCGATCAAGGCCATCGAGCTGGGCGCGAAAGTGCTCACGCTCTCCGATTCCGGCGGCACGCTGTACGCCCGTGATGGCTTCGATGACGCAGCGCTGCAGGAGGTGGTGGAACTGCGCAACGAGCGTCGCGGCTGCCTGTCCGAACTGGCCGATGACACGCGCTTCGAGTACCTCGACGGCAAGCGTCCCTGGCACATCCCGGCCGAGATCGCCCTGCCCTGCGCCACCCAGAACGAACTGGACGAAGACGATGCCCGCGCCCTGGTGGACAACGGGGTGCTGTGCGTGGCCGAAGGCGCCAACATGCCCTCCACGCTGGAGGCGGTGGACGTCTTCCTCCAGGCCGGCACCCTGTACGCACCGGGCAAGGCCAGCAATGCAGGTGGCGTGGCCACCTCGGGGCTGGAAATGAGCCAGAACGCGCAGCGGCTGTCGTGGCATCACGCCGATGTCGACGAACGCCTGCATGGGATCATGAAGGACATCCACGCCAACTGCGTGCGCCACGGCAAGCGTGCCGACGGCAGCGTGAACTACGTGGATGGCGCCAATATCGCCGGCTTCGTCAAAGTCGCCGATGCGATGCTGGCGCAGGGCGTTTACTGAGGGCAGACCGGTGAAGCGGCGCAGCGGTGTTCACCCGCTGCGCCCTGCCGTATCTCCTACGGCAGCACTCAGTCCGCCGAGCGGACCTCGCTCGTCATACAGCCGGCCAGCACGGCCCCACTGTCGGTGGCTATCACGCTGAAGGCCCGTACGCGCGTGTATCCCGAGGACGTCTCCCGCGCTGCTTCTCGCATCCAGTAGCCTTCTGCCTGCCGATCCGCCGCGCCCAGGCCGGTGGCATCGAGCACCGCCTTCAGCGGCGCATCGCCCATGTCGGCTGCGAGATAGCCGCCATACGCGAGGACGATCGACGTCGCAGCCACGCCCTTCAACGCCACCGGCTGCTCCAGGGTGATGACCATGACTGGCATCTCCTGGCCATCAACACGGTACTCACGCTCGGCAACCGCGCTGACATTGTCCGGCCATGCCAGCGGCGACAGTTCCGACACACGCTCCCACATGTTCGCGATGCGCTGCATGGCAGCGTCGTCAGCCCGACACTCGAGCGCAGCCCCCATATCACTGGCCGTGGCGGTGTCGCGCAATCGCGGTGGAACACGCGCGTCCTGCATCGGACCGGGATAATCACATCCCACCCGATAGCCCTCACCATCGCTGCTCACCACGATGGAGCCCGCCGATGACGGCCTACCGGATGCAGCGGGCGCTGACCATACCTGGAACGGCTCACGCAAGGTGCTAGATCGGCGTTGCAGCCCGTTCCCGCTGACAATGCGCGCGCGCTGCCCTGCATCGATGGGAATCGAGAAGCCCATGTCATCCGCCACCACGCGGTGCGTTGTGACGCCGTGTGCCGTCAACGTCACCGGCATGTCGATGAGGGTCGTCGCGTGCTCCTCGTCACCGCTGCGCGTGAAGCTCCAGCCCTGCAGATGGGCCGGTCGTTCCTGCGCCGTGCCATACGCTGCACCACGCAACGCGGTCGTCACCGCCTGCATCGTCGCCGATGAGGCACGGCACTCCAGCAGCTCGACGAGATCGCGCTGGAAACTGGCAGCGGTGGTCGCCTGCGCTGGCAACGCGGAAACCATCAGCAGAACGATCGCCGCCGCAGTGGCGAACGGAGAAGAGGAACGTGACGACATCATGTGCGACCGAAGAAATCCGGTGTGCATTGTGCGCTTGCTGGCACGACGAAGGCGACAGGCCTTTGCGTCGCACTCAAACGATGAAGCCGGCCACCGGCCGGCTTCATCGTCCCTCAGCCTTCGCTGGTCTTGGCCTCGTCCGGCTTCACCCGGAACCACGCCGCATACAGTGCCGGCAGGAACACCAGGGTCAGCACGGTACCGACGATCAGGCCGCCCATGATCGAGATCGCCATCGAACCGTAGAACGCACTGCGCGACAGCGGAATCATCGCCAGCACCGCGGCCAGCGCGGTCAGCACGATCGGGCGGAAGCGGCGCACGGTGGCGTCGATGATGGCGTGCCAGCGGTCGTGACCGGCATCGATGTCCTGCTGGATCTGGTCGATCAGGATCACCGAGTTGCGCATGATCATGCCGGCCAGCGCGATGGTACCCAGCAGTGCCACGAAGCCGAACGGCGCGCGGAACAGCAGCAGGAACAGCGTCGCGCCGATGATGCCCAGCGGCGCGGTGACCAGCACCATGGCCGCACGCGAGAAGCTGCGCAGCTGCAACATCAGCAAGGTCGCCACCACGATCAGGAACAGCGGCATGCCGGCCTTGATCGAATCCTGGCCACGGGTGGAATCCTCCACCGTACCGCCGGTTTCAAGCAGGTAGCCGGACGGCAGCTCGGCACGGATCCCCTCCAGCGTCGGCAGGATCTGCTGCACCACGTCCAGCGGCTGTTTCGCGTCGGCAATGTCGGCGCGCACGGTCACCGTCGGCAGGCGGTTGCGGTGCCAGATGATGCCGTCCTCGAACACGTACTCCAGGCGCGCCACCTGCGACAACGTCACCGAGGTGCCGCTGGCGGTCGGAATGGCCAGGCTGCCCAGCATGTCCAGCCGCACACGTTCGTTGTCCGGGCCACGCAGCAGCATCTCGATCAGGCGGTTGCCTTCCCGATAGGTGCTCACGCTCATGCCCGACAACGAGGTGCCCAGCAGCTGGCTCACCTGCGCGCTGCTCACACCCAGTGCGCGTGCACGATCCTGGTCGATCACCAGCCGCACCACTTTGCTCGGCTCACTCCAATCCAGGTTGACGTTCATCACGTGCGGGTTTGCGCGCACCTTGGCTTCCACCTGCCGTGCGATGGCCTGCACCTGCTCGATATGCTCGCCGGAGATGCGCATCTGCACCGGGTAGCCCACCGGCGGTCCGTTCTCCAGGCGGGTCACGCGCATCTGCACGTCCGGGAACTGCGGAATCACGTCCTTGAGCAACCAGTCGCGGGTCGCCTCACGTGCGGTTGCATTCTCAGTCAGCACCACGAACTGCGAGAAGTTGGTGGCCGGCAGCTGCTGGTCCAAAGGCAGGTAGAAGCGCGGCGAGCCGGTACCCACGTAGGCCACAAAGTTGCTGATGCCCTCACGGTCCTTGAGCAGCGTTTCCAGCTTGGTCGCCTGGGCCTGGGTGGCCTGCAACGAGGCCCCCTCGGCCAGTTCGATGTCCACCATCAGTTCCGGGCGGGTCGAATCCGGGAAGAACTGCTGGGGCACGAAGCGGAAGATCAGCAGCGAGAACACGAACAGCGCGGCCGTGGCGGCGATCACCCACCAGCGATGGCGCAGGCACACATCGAGGAACCTGCGGAAGCGCACGTAGAACGGACGCTGGTACGGATCATGGTCGTGCGCATGCACCTTCGGCGCGATCCAGCGCGCGAACGCGGGATGGCGGTCGGCCCACTGCAGGCGGCGGGCATGCCAGCGCCCGGCCAGGCTGTCCGGCTTGGGCGGCTGCGGGTTGAACAGGTCCGGCAACATCTTGTCGCCCAGGTACGGGATGAACAGCACGGCGGCGATCCACGACACCACCAGCGCGATGGTCACCACCTGGAACAGCGAGCGGGTGTATTCGCCGGTACTGGAGGCGGCCGTGGCGATCGGCAGGAAGCCGGCCGCCGTGATCAGCGTACCGGTCAGCATCGGGAAGGCGGTCGACTCCCACGCGAAGCTGGCCGCGCGCAGGCGGTCGTAGCCCTGCTCCATCTTGGTGGCCATCATCTCCACCGCGATGATCGCATCGTCCACCAGCAGGCCCAGCGCCAGCACCAGCGCGCCCAGGGAAATCTTGTGCAGGCCGATGCCGAAGTAATGCATGACGAAGAAGGTCATCGCCAGCACCAGCGGAATCGTCACGCCCACCACCAGGCCGGTGCGCAGGCCGAGCGAGAAGAAGCTCACCAGCAGCACGATCACCACCGCTTCGATCAGCACCTGCACGAACTCGCCGACGGACTCTTCCACCGCATGCGGCTGGTCGGAGACCTTGCGCAGCTGCATGCCGGCCGGCAGCGTCTTCTGCAGTCGCTCGAACTCGGCATCCAGCGTACTGCCCAGCTTGAGGATGTCGCCGCCGTCTTTCATTGCCACCGCGATGCCGATGGCGTCTTCGCCCATGAAGCGCATCTTCGGCGACGCCGGATCGGCAAAACCGCGCTTGATCTCGGCGATGTCGCCCAGGTGCACGGTGCGGTCGCCAGCCTGGATCGGGAAGCTGCGGATGTCCTCCACGCGCTTGAACTGGCCGGTGACGCGCAGCTGCACCCGGTCGGTCGGGGTTTCAAAGAAGCTGGTCGCGGCAATGGCATTCTGGTCGGCCAATGCCTGCTGCACCTGCTGCAGCGACACGCCCAGCGTGGCCAACTTGGTGTTGGACAGCTCGATCCAGACCTTCTCGTCCTGCAGGCCTTCCAGCTCGATCTTGCCCACATCCGGCACGCGCTGCAGTTCCAGCTGGATGCGGTCGGCGTAGTCGCGCATCACCGCGTAGTCGAAGCCCTGGCCGGTCAACGCGTAGATGTTGCCGAAGGTGTCGCCGAATTCGTCGTTGAAGAACGGGCCGACGATTTCGCGCGGCAGCGTCGGCTTGATGTCGCCCACGCGCTTGCGCACCTGGTACCACAGGTCGGGAATCGCCTTGGAGCGCAGGCTGTCGCGCGCCACGAAGATCACCTGCGATTCGCCCGGGCGTGAGTAGGAGCGGATGAACTCGTACTGCCCGGTGTTCAGCAGTGCCTTCTCGATCGGCTCGGTGACCTGGCGTGAGACCTGTTCGGCGGTCGCGCCGGGCCAGTTCGTGCGCACCACCATCACCTTGAAGGTGAACGGTGGATCTTCGGACTGGCCCAGATGCTTGTACGACCACGCGCCGATGATCGCGAAAGCGAGCATCGCAAATAGCACCAGTGGCCGGTTACCCAGCGCCCATTCGGAGAGGTTGAAGCGGCGCACGGGATCAGTTCCCCTTGCCGGCAGCAGGCGCGGCAGGCTTGGCCGCCGGTGCCTGCACCGGGCGGTTCTGACGATCCACCGCGGTCACCGGCTGGCCCTCGCGCAGCAGATGGCCGCCGGCAGCCACCACCCAGTCGTTCGCGCTCACCCCGCTCAGCACCGGAACGGAGTCGACGCCATACGCCCCGACCGTCACCGGCGTGGCTTTCAACGTGCGCTTGGCCGGATCGACCACCCACACGCTGCTGCGCCCATCGGCACCGCGCTGCACCGCCGCCAGCGGCAACTGCAGCGTGCCCTGGCGACCGGCCGCGGCGAACACGCGCGCGCTCTGGCCCAGCTCGACCTCGGTCAAGGCTTCCGGTGCGAGGCTGACGCGGGTGGCATAGGTACGCCCTTGGGCATCGGCGGCCGGGGCGATCTCACGGATCGTGCCGGCCAGCAGCTGGCCCGGGCGGTTCCACAGTTCCACCTGCACCGGCTGGCCCACCTGGTAATCACGGATGTTGCTTTCCGGCAGGGCGATCACGACTTCGCGGCCGCCATCGGCGGCCAGGGTGAGCACGGTCTGCCCGGCGCTGACCACCTGCCCGGCTTCGGCCTGGCGGCTGGCGATCACGCCATCGGCGGGCGCACGCAACTGGGCGTACTCGGCCTGGTTGCGGGCCACGGCCAGATTGGCGCGGGCGGCATTTGCCTGGCCCTGCGCCGCCTTGAAGGCAGCGGTCTGGCTGTCGAGTGCGGACTGGCTGACCAGTTGCTGCTCGGCCAGCGTGGCGTAGCGCTTCTGGTCATCGCGGGCGCGGATCAGATCGGCTTCGGCGGCCGCGAGCTGCGCCTGCGAGGCACTGGCCTGGGAGGCGTAGTCGGCGGCGTCCAGCTCGGCCAGCAGCTGGCCCTTGCGCACGCGCTGGCCGGCATCGACATGGCGCTTGATCAGGTTGCCCCCGACGCGGAACGACAGCGGGCTTTCCTCGCGGGCGCGGATCTCACCGGGATAGGCAGCCACTTCCTGGCCGGTCACGGTGCCCGGGTGGACCACCAGCACCGGCATCGGCGCGACCGGCTCGGCGTCCTGCTTGCCACATGCTGCCAGCGCGATCGCCAGCAACCCACCACCCATCCATCGCATGTTTTTCATGAGGTCCTGGACCTGAAAAGTAACCCGGGAAAAGCCGCTGGAGACACACTGTTCCAGTC
>DMZT01000035.1 GCA_003484865.1 Stenotrophomonas sp. | reverse complement strand
TCTTCCGATCTCCACGCCTGCGACACCGGCCCCCGCGGCCCCCGAGACCGCTGGCCGCGCTGCCGACGCCGCCCCGCCTGCAATGGAAGCGAACCCGGACGACGCCACGCTGGACCGCTATCAGCAGGAACTGTCACGCAACGTGGCCAGCCGCCCCGGCGTGGCCAGTGGCATCTGGCTGACCCGGCAGACGCTGGCGATCAACCGCACCGGCGAAATCGATGCGATCTGGCCGCTGATCTGCGAGGAAGTGACCCGCTACCCGGCGCTGCGCACCGTGCGCATCCAGCTCAACCCGCGCCCCGGCGTGGATGAGCCGGTCCGCTGGCGGCAGTGCACCACACTGTAAGGCTCAGCGCGCGCCCGGCGAGAAACGGGCAACCAGATCGTAGGCATCGCCCAGGAACATCTGCCGCACGCAGGTGATCGGCTGCTCGCCGCGCCAGGTAAGGCGGTCGATGACCAGGCACGCCGTGCCGGGTTTGACCTGCAGCAGCGTGGCGGCCGCCTCATCCGCGCCCCAGGCACTGATCCGGTGCTGGGCGCGTGTCCACGAGACGTTCTGCAGCAGCCAGCTGCCCGGCGCCGTGGTCTCGAAATCCACCGCCAACACCTCCGGCACGCCGACCGGGCTGATCAGGCGGTGCTCCAGCGCGAGCGGCCGGCCATCGGCCAGGTGCAGGCAGCGGATCGCCAGCAGCTTCTCGCCGCCGGCCAGGGTGGTTTCCTCCGCTACCTGCTCGCGCGGTCGCCGGTAGGCACGCTCCAGCAGCTGGTAGCCATAGACGTGCCCACGCGCTTCCACCGCCATCGCGATGTCGGGAATCTCCAGCGCCACCTGTTCCAGGTGCGGCGGCTGGCGCGCGACGAATGAGCCCGCACGGCGGCGGCGCTCGATCATGCCGCTCTCGGCCAACGCGGTCAGCACCTTGTTCACGGTCATCCGCGAGCAGCCGTACTGCTCCATCAGCTCGTGTTCGTAGGGGATGCGGAAGCCAGGCTCCCACTGTCCACTGAGGATGCGGCTTTCCAGATCAGCACGGATGCGCTGATTGAGGGTTGCTGCTTTCTTGCCCGTCACTCTGGATTCCTGCATGGGAGGGTCTGATCAGACCCTCAACAACGGTCGAAGTGCCGCGGCGAACCGTGCGGCCACCGCCTCGCGTTGCGGGTGGCGACCATCACGGACCCACTGGCGCCCTTGGCGCCACACCGATCGCACGGCGCCATTACGTGCGGCGAACACCCAGCTGTCAAGCAAGGCGTCGCCGTCTCGGGCGATCAGCGCCGGGTGATCCGGATCGAGTTCGACCAGGTCGGCCGGCGCACCGGCCTGCAGCCCGGTGGTCACGCCCAGCGCCTGCGCAGCACCGTTCAACGACTGTTCGTACAGCCAGCGGCCGGTGGACTGACCATCGCCCGGGGCCAGCACATTGCGCCCGCGCAGTTGCAGGCGCTGGCCGTACTCGAGCAGGCGCAGTTCTTCGGCCGCGTCGATCAGCACGTTGGAATCCGAGCCCACGCCGAACCGGCCGCCGGCACGTGCGAAGGCCTGCATCGGGAACAGGCCGTCACCCAGGTTCGCCTCGGTGATCGGGCACAGCCCGGCCACCGCACGGCTGGCGACGATCTGCTGCATCTCCGCCTCGGTGATGTGGGTGGCATGCACCAGGCACCAGCGCGCATCCACCGGCGCGTGTTCGTACAGCCACTGCACCGGCCGCATGCCGCTCCAGGCGACGCAGGCATCGACCTCGCGGGTCTGTTCGGCGATGTGGATGTGGACGGGCCCGCTATTGAGCGGCAGCAACGCCGACAATTCCTCGCCGGTCACCGCGCGCAGGCTGTGCGGGGCGAAACCGAGCACCGCATCGTCCTGGTCCTGCAGCGCGCGCGTGCAGCCCTGCAGCAGCGCAGCAAACCCGTCGACATCGTGGATCAGCCGGCGCTGGGCCGGATTTGGCGCGGCGCCGCCGAAATCGGCATGCGCGTAGAACACCGGCAGCAGGGTCAGGCCGATGCCGCTGGACCGGGCAGCGGCCGCGATACGCTCGGCCATCTCGGCACGGTTGGCATAGGCCGCGCCGTCCGGGCCATGGTGCAGGTAATGGAACTCGCCGACCCGGGTGAAGCCGGATTCCAGCATTTCCACATAGGCCTGCTCGGCGATCGCCTGCATGGCCTCGGGCTGCAGATGCGCGAGGAAGCGGTACATCAGCTCACGCCAGCTCCAGAAGCTGTCGCCGCTGTTGCCGCCGATCTCGGTCAGTCCGGCCATGCCGCGCTGGAAAGCGTGGCTGTGCAGGTTGCCCAGGCCCGGCACCGCGATCGCCAACGCGGTATCGCCCGGCGCGGCCGACACACCTTCGGTCACCTCGATGAACCTGCCGCCTTGGCTGAGGATGCGCACATCGCGCGCCCAGCCATGTGGCAGCAGCGCATGAGCGGCGTGGAAACGAAGGATCGGTGCGGGGGTGGCTGGCATCACTGGACATCCCGGAAGAGGCGTCTATATTGTATAGACATATACACCGATGTGGTTGCTGCCATGCACTGTGACACCCTCTGGTACCACGCCAACCTGATCACCGTCGACGGCCCGGGCCTGGGCGTGATCGAGGAGGGCGTCATCGCCGCGACCGATGGGCGCATCGTGCATGTCGGTGCGGCCGGATCTGCCGATCACCTGCAGCCGGTCCAGCGTATCGACTGCGCCGGGCGCTGGATCAGCCCCGGCCTGATCGACTGCCACACCCACCTGGTTTATGCCGGCAACCGCGCCGGCGAGTTCGAGCAGCGCCTGCAGGGCGTGAGCTATGCCGACATCGCCCGCGCCGGCGGCGGCATCGTCTCCACCGTGCGGGCCACCCGCGCCGCCAGCGAGGCCGACCTGCTCGCCGCGAGCCTGCCACGGCTGGACGCCATGCTGGCCGAAGGCATCACCACGCTCGAGATCAAATCCGGTTACGGGTTGACCCTGGCCGATGAGACCAAGCAGCTGACCGTCGCGCGCGAACTGGGCCGCCAGCGCGCGGTCGAGATCGTGCCGACCTTCCTCGGCGCGCATGCGATCCCGCCGGGCCGCGAAGCGCAGGAGTACATCGACGAGGTCTGCAACGTCATGATTCCGGCCGTTTCGGCGGCCGGGCTGGCCGAGGCGGTAGACGTGTTCTGCGAGAACATCGCTTTCAGCGCCGCACAGGCCGAGCAGGTCTTCCTCGCCGCGCAGCAACACGGGCTGGCGATCAAGATCCATGCCGAGCAGCTCAGCAACCAGCACGGTGCCGCCCTGGCGGCACGTCACGGCGCACTGTCGGCCGACCATATCGAACACCTCGACGCCGACGGCATCGCCGCGATGCGCAGCGCCGGCACCGTGGCGGTGCTGCTGCCGGGCGCGTTCTATTTCACCCGCGATACCACCCTGCCCCCGATCGCCGACCTGCGGGCGGCCGGCGTACCACTGGCGCTGGCCACCGATTCCAACCCCGGCACCTCGCCGCTGACCAGCCCGCTGCTGGCGATGAACATGGCCGCCACCCTGTTCCGCATGACCGTGGCGGAGTGCATCGCCGGCTTCACCCGTGAAGCGGCGCGCGCCCTTGGCCGGCAGGACCGGATCGGCCGGCTCGCCGTCGGCCTGGACTGCAACCTCGCCCTGTGGGACATCGAGGCGCCTGCCGACCTCGTCTACCGCATGGGTTTCAACCCCCTGCACGGCCGCGTGATGCGCGGCCAACCCGTCTGAATCTAGTGATGTCTGGAGATTTCATGAGCACTACCCTGACCCTGCACCCCGGCGCCGTCACGCTGGCGCAATGGCGCGCGATCCATGACGGCGCGCGGGTGCGGCTGGACCCGGCCTCGGCCGCGGCCGTGCTGCGCAGCGCGCAGACCGTGGCCGACATCGTCGCCAAGGGCGCACCGGTGTACGGCATCAATACCGGCTTCGGCAAGTTGGCCAGCGTGCGCATCGAGCGCGACGACCTGGAAACCCTGCAGCGCAATATCGTGCTTTCGCATGCCGCCGGCGTCGGCGAGCCGATGCCCGCACCGGTGGTGCGCCTGATGATGGCGTTGAAGCTGGCCAGCCTCGCCCAGGGCGCCTCGGGGATCCGCCCGCAGACGCTGGCCCTGCTGGAAGCCTTCCTGCAGCACGACTTCATTCCGGTGATTCCGTGCCAGGGCTCGGTCGGTGCCTCCGGCGATCTGGCCCCGCTCTCGCACCTGGCCAGCGTGATGATCGGCGTGGGCGAAGCCTTCGTGGCGGGCGAGCGCCTGCCGGCGGCCGAGGCGCTGGCCAAGGTCGGCCTGGCCCCGCTGGTACTGGGCGCGAAGGAAGGCCTGGCGCTGCTCAACGGCACCCAGTACTCCACCGCCTATGCACTGGCCGGTCTGTTCGCGATCGATACCGTGTTCCGCGCGGCGCTGGTCACCGGCGCGCTGTCGGTGGAAGCAGCCAAGGGCTCGGACACCCCGTTCGATCCGCGCATCCACAGCATCCGTGGCCAGCGCGGGCAGATCGCCACCGCCGCCGCGCTGCGCACCCTGATGCAGGGCTCGGCGATCCGCGAATCGCACCGCGACAACGACGTGCGCGTGCAGGATCCGTACTGCCTGCGCTGCCAGCCGCAGGTCATGGGCGCCGCGTTCGACGTGATGCGCCAGGCCGCCACCACGCTGGCGATCGAAGCCAACGGCGTGTCCGACAATCCGCTGGTGTTCACCGATACCAATGAGGCACTGAGCGGCGGCAATTTCCACGCCGAGCCGGTCGCTTTCGCGGCGGACATGCTGGCGATGGCCGTGTGCGAAATCGGCTCGATCAGCGAGCGTCGCACCGCGATGCTGGTCGACCCGGCCCTGTCCGGGCTGCCGGCCTTCCTCACCCCGAAGCCCGGCTTGAATTCCGGTTTCATGATTCCGCAGGTCACCGCCGCGGCGCTGGTCTCGGAAAACAAGCAGCGCGCCTACCCGGCCAGCGTCGACTCGATCCCGACCTCGGCCAACCAGGAAGATCACGTCTCGATGGCCGCGCACGGTGCACGCCGCCTGATGGCGATGGCCGAGAACGCGGCCAATGTGATCGGCATCGAGCTGCTCGCCGCTGCACAGGGCTGCGATTTCCATGCCCCGCTGCGCTCCAGCGATGCGCTGGAAGCGGTGCGCCAGCGCCTGCGCGCACAGGTGCCGACGCTGGAAGACGACCGTTACTTCCACCCGGACATGGTGGCCGCGACCGATCTGGTGCGCAGTGGCGTGCTGGCTGAGGGCCTGGCCGACATCCTGCCGCCGCTGGAGCCGCTGGCATGACGACCCCACCGGATTGGCTGCAGATCCACCGCGGCGATGTGCCGTTGATCGTCAGCTTCCCGCACACCGGCACCGAGCTGCCCGATGCACTGGCCGCGCAGTTCGTGTCGCCGTGGCTGGCCCGCCGCGACGCCGACTGGTGGGTGCATGAGCTGTACGGCTTCGCGCAGCAGATGGGCGCCACCACGGTGCGCACCGCGGTGTCGCGCTCGGTCATCGACGTCAACCGCGACCCCAGCGGCACCTCGCTGTACCCGGGCCAGAACACCACCGGCCTGTGCCCGCTGACCACCTTCGACAACCAGCCGCTGTACCGCGATGGCCACGGCCCGGACGAAGCGGAAATCGCGCGCCGCCGCGATACCTGGTTCGCGCCCTACCACGACGCCCTCGCCGCGGAGATCGCGCGCCTGCGTGCCCTGCACGGCACCGTGGTGGTGTATGACGCGCACTCGATCCGCTCGCACATCCCGCACCTGTTCGATGGCCAGCTGCCGCAGTTCAACCTCGGCACCAACGGCGATACCACCTGCGACAACGCGCTGACCGACGTGGTCGACAACCTGTGCGCGATGAGCGGCATGAGCCATGTGCGCAACGGCCGCTTCAAGGGCGGCTACATCACCCGCCATTACAGCGACATCCCCGGCGGCGTGCATACGCTGCAGATGGAGCTGGCCTGCCGCGGCTACCTGCACGAGCCCGAGGCCGTGGATGAGCACAGCTGGCCCACGCCATTGGATCCCGATCACGCCGCCCCGCTGCGCGCCACGCTGCAGCAGGTGCTCGATGCCTGTCTCGACTTCGCTACGTCCCGGAGTGCTGCATGACCCGTCTCGATTCCACCCGCACCATCCTCGCCCCGACCGGCACCACGCTGACCTGCAAGAGCTGGCTGACCGAAGCCCCGCTGCGCATGCTGATGAACAACCTGCACCCGGACGTGGCCGAGCGCCCGCAGGAGCTGGTGGTCTACGGTGGCATCGGCCGCGCGGCGCGCGACTGGGAGAGCTACGACAAAATCATCGAGACCCTGCAGCGGCTCGAAGATGACCAGACCCTGCTGGTGCAGTCCGGCAAGCCGGTCGGCGTGTTCCGCACCCACGTGGATGCCCCGCGCGTGCTGATCGCCAACTCCAACCTGGTGCCGCGGTGGGCCAACTGGGACCACTTCAACGAGCTCGACAAGAAGGGCCTCGCGATGTACGGCCAGATGACCGCGGGCAGCTGGATCTACATCGGCGCCCAGGGCATCGTGCAGGGCACTTACGAGACCTTCGTGGAAATGGGCCGCCAGCATTACAACGGCAGCCTGGCCGGCAAGTGGCTGTTCACCGGTGGGCTCGGTGGAATGGGCGGCGCACAGCCGCTGGCCGCGGTGATGGCCGGCGCCTCCTGCCTGGCGGTGGAATGCCGCAAGAGCAGCATCGTGATGCGTCTGCGCACCGGGTATCTGGACACCTGGACCGACGACCTCGACGAAGCGCTGCGCCTGATCGAGGCATCCTGCACCGCGAAGAAGCCGCTCTCGGTCGGCCTGCTCGGCAATGTCGCCGACGTGCTGGACGAGCTGCTGATCCGCGGCGTCAAGCCGGACCTGCTGACCGACCAGACCTCCGCGCACGACCCGGTCAACGGCTACCTGCCGCAGGGCTGGACGGTGGAAGAATGGGACGACAAGCGCGTCTCCGCACCGAAGGAAGTGGAAGCGGCCGCGCGCGAATCGATGGCCAACCACATCCGCGCCATGCTTGGTTTCCACTCGCTCGGCGTACCGACCGTGGACTACGGCAACAACCTGCGCCAGATGGCGCTGGAAGAAGGTGTGGAAGATGCCTTCGACTTCCCCGGCTTCGTGCCCGCCTACATCCGCCCGCTGTTCTGCCGCGGCATCGGCCCGTTCCGCTGGGCCGCGCTGAGCGGCGATCCGGAGGACATCGCCAAGACCGATGCCAAGGTCAAGGAACTGATCCCGGACAACCCGCACCTGCACCGCTGGCTGGACATGGCCGCCGAGAAGATCAAGTTCCAGGGCCTGCCCGCGCGCATCTGCTGGGTCGGCCTGGGCGATCGTGATCGACTGGGCCTTGCCTTCAACGAGATGGTCGCCAATGGCGAGCTGAAGGCGCCGGTGGTGATCGGCCGTGATCACCTGGACTCGGGCAGCGTCGCCTCGCCCAACCGCGAAACCGAGGCCATGCAGGACGGTTCCGATGCCGTCTCCGACTGGCCGCTGCTCAACGCCCTGCTCAACACCGCCAGCGGTGCCACCTGGGTCTCGCTGCACCACGGCGGCGGCGTCGGCATGGGCTTCTCGCAGCATTCGGGCATGGTCATCGTCTGCGATGGCACCGAAGCCGCGGCCAAGCGCATCGCGCGCGTGCTGTGGAACGACCCGGCCACGGGCGTGATGCGGCATGCCGACGCGGGGTATGACATCGCGGTGGAGTGTGCGAAGGACAAGGGCCTGGATCTGCCTGGGATTCTGGGCTGATATGGGTCGGCCCCGGCCGCGTGCCGGGGCCTTGTGATGGTCAGGGTGACTTCCGTCGCATTGACCGGCGTACCCACGCTTCCTACTGTGCTGGCTTACCTACGGGGATGCCCGCAATGCGTCGTTTCGCCTGTGTAGCCATCCTGCTGATCGCGGTATCGACACCGTCCGGCGCCGCTCGTGCCGTTGACCTCGACGCTCGGATCTCCCGGCAGCTCCATGCCAACGCGGAGCGCTATGGCATCGCCGGGCAGTCGGTGCTGATACGGCACAACGGCGCGCTTCTCGCGCAGGCCGTCGCCGGAGAGGCCGACGTCACCACGCATCGGGCGGTGACCGCCGAAACGGTGTTCAATGCTTACTCCCTGGCCAAACTGCTGGTCAGCGCTCTGGTCATGCAACGGGTGGAGGCCGGCAGGGTCGAGCTGGATGCACCGGCCAGCCGCTATCTTCCCGATCTGCCCGAGCCCTGGCAGGCGATCACCGTGCGGCAGTTCCTCAACCATGCGTCCGGCGTTCCCGAGTACTTCCAGTATCGGGAAGGTGAGGTGATCACCTCGCAGGGCAACCGCTTCCCGACCACGGCGGCGGAGGTGTTCAAGGCACTCGCCGGCGCACCACTGCAGTTCACGCCGGGCACTGCCAATCGGTATGCGCAGACAAACTATCTGGTCCTCACCGCGCTGTTGGAAGCGCAGTACCAGCAGCCCTATGCGCAGATCGTCCAAGACCGCGTGCTTCGTCCGCTGTCGATGACGCACACCTCGCTGGGCCCGGCAACGGATGTGCCGCACGCCATTGCCATCGCCTATATCGGCAAACAGGGCGCCCTGCAGCGCGAAGACGACATCGCCTGGCCATCCTATGCCTACGGGCATGCCGCACTGCATACCACCGTCGGTGATCTGGACCGCTTCCTGATGGCCCTGACCCGCGGTGAGCTGGTGGGGCGTGCCACGCTGCAGCAGCTGTGGCAGCCACAGTTGCTGGACAACGGACGGCGCAGCGGCTTCTCCACCGGTTGGGAATTCGAAGAAAGCGGCGAGTACCGCTTCGTGGGGCATGACGGTGGCACGCGGGTACGTGCACGGATAGCCTTCCTGGACGGCTTGGGCGGGGATACCTACAGCTTTATCTACCTCACCAACGGCAGTGCGACGAATGTGTGGTCGCGCACGCTGGTGGACAGCACCATGGCGGTGGTGGCCCCGATGCAGTTCCCTCGCGAGGCCTTGTCGGAAAGGCTGATCACCTACGCACTGGAGCCGCAGACGGCCGCACGCACAACCGCGTTGAAACAGTGGCTCATCACTACCGGGCGCGGTGATCAGCCGATGCTGGAGCAGGACATCAACCGCGTGGGCTACGCGGTGGCCGAGAACCTGGGCCATGCCACCGCGCTGCCGCTGTTCGCCTTCAACGCGACGCTGTTCCCGCGCTCGGCCAATGCCTGGGACAGCCTGGCAGAAACGTATGCCGCCTTGGGCGACGCGAAGCAGGCCGAACGGCTGTACGCCAAGTCGAAAGCGCTGGCAGCGGCCCGGTAATGCCGGCCGCGGGCCGGCAACCACGCGATCATGGGTCTCACGCGACGGGATCGCGTAGATCCTGGCGAGCCGGCCAGCGGCCGGCACTCCCTAGAACATCAGGTTGATCATCAGCACCACCACCGCCGTATAGATCAACGACAGCGGGGCGCCGACGCGCCACAGCTCGCGCGGGGTGTAATTGGCCGGGCCGGTGATCATCGAAATCACCGGGTTGGAGGCTGTCATCAGATTGTTCGAGGCCGACAACGCCACGATCAGCGCGAACGCGGTCGGGCTGCCCCCGGCGGCCAGCGCCAGGTTCACCGCGATGGGCACCATCACGATGGTTGCGCCCACGTGGCTGATCACCAGCGAGAACATCGTGGTCAACAACGCCAGCGCGATTTCCAGCACCCACACCGGGATGCCGGTCGGCAGGCGGTCGATGGTGTGCCCGGCGATCCACGCCGCCGCGCCGCTGCTGTCCATCGCCCAGCCGAGCGGAATCAGCCCGGCCATCATGAACACGGTTTTCCAGTTGATCGAGGCGTAGGCCTCGTCCATGCGCAGCACGCCGGTCAGCAGCATGCCGGCCACGCCGGTCATCAGGGTCAGCGCCACCGGCAGCTTGGAGGTCAGCGCGATCAGGATGGTGATGGCGAAAATGCTCATCGCGATCTTGAACTTGTGCGGCCGCTGCTCGCCCTTGGGGTAATCGGTCACCACCACGAAGTCGCGGCTCTTGGCGGCCTGGGCCAGGTCGGTCCAGATGCTGTGGAAGACCAGCATGTCACCGGCGCGCAGGGCCACGTTGCGCACGTCTTCGCGGATCACCTGCTTGTCGCGGTTGATCGCCAGCAGGCTGATGCCACGCTGCTTGCGCAGGCGCAGGTCCGAGGCGCTCTTGCCGATCACATCGGAGGTGGGCGGCACCACTGCTTCGGAAATGCCGGCGCGGCTGGGGTTGAACAGGTCGCCCAGGTGCTTCAGCCGCGAGGACATCCGCAGGAACTGGTTCTGTGCGAAATCGCTGACCTGCTGGCGCGCGCCCATCACGCCCAGCACGCTGCCCACCCAGATCCGCATCTCGGCCGGCGGGGCCAGACGGGTGTCATTGCCGGTCTTGAGCGCCAGCAGCAGCGGCGCATCGTGCACGTTCTCGGCCTCGCCCAGGGTCATGCCGACCAGCGGGCTTTCGGCGGTGACCACCAGTTCGAACACATCGCCTTCGATGCCGTAGGTCTTGGCGAAGTAGCTTTCGGTGCGTGACGGGGTGACGCCATCGTTGGCCAGCGTCTCTTCCTCCACCAGCTTGCGATCACCGAAGTAGCGGAAATACAGCAGCGAGGCGATCAGCAGCGCCACGCCGATCGGCAGCGGTGCGAACATGCGCAGCGGCTCGATCGTGGCCAGGCCCGAGGGCAGGTTGTTGTTGGCCGAGGCCAGCAGATCGTTGAGCAGGATCAACGGCGAATTGCCGACCATGGTCAGCGCGCCGCCCATGACGATGGCCGCGGCGATCGGCAGCAGCAGGCGCTGCAGGGTCAGCCCGGTGCGCGCGGCCAGCCGCGAGGCGACCGGCAGGTACAGCGCCATCACCGAAGGGTTCTGCATGAACGAGGAGTTCAAGCCGGCGATCGCGGTGGTCATCATCAACAGGCGTGTCTCCACGCCATGCCCGCGCCGCAGCAGCCACGCCGCCAACCGGTTCAATGCCCCGGTGCGGTCCAGGCCCGCGCCGAGGATGGTGGTGGCGATGATGCTCATCACCGCGTTACCGGAAAAGCCGCCGAAGATTTCCTCCGGCGCGATCAGGCCGGTAACGCCGAGCACCACCAGCACCACCAAGGCCACCACGTCGGCGCGGATGCGCTCGAACAGGAACATCGCCATCGTGAAGCCGACCAGCCCGAGAACGAGCTTCATGTCGGTAGTCAGCGTCAGCGCGGTATCCATGGGGTGGCGCGGTTCCTTGTGGGATCAGGTGCGGTCGTACAACAGGTCCCACACCCCATGGCCAAGCTTCTGGCCACGGGTTTCGAAGTGGGTCTGCGGGCGCCATTCCGGCCGCTCGACCTGCCCACGCGGACCGGCGCGGTTGCTCAGCCCGGTGGTGGCGTCGAGCACGTCCCACATCTGCTCGGCATAGTCTTCCCAGTCCGTGGCGCAGTGCAGGCGGCCACCGACGCGCAGCTTGCGCACCAGCAGCTCGGCAAAGCCAGGCTGGATCAGGCGACGCTTGTTATGGCGCTTCTTGTGCCACGGATCCGGGAAGTAGATGCGCACTTCATCCAGCGCGCCATCGGCGATTTCCTTCTCCAGCACCTCCACGGCATCGTGGTGGTACAGGCGCACGTGGTCGGCGTTGTCGTCGGCCAGTGCATTGAGCAGGCGTCCCACGCCGGGCGCGTGCACTTCCAGGCCGATGTAATCGCGGCTCGGGTCCTGCTGCGCGGCGAAGCGCAGCGCGGCGCCATTGCCGAAGCCGATCTCCAGCACCTTGTGCGCATCGCGCCCGAAGGTGGCATCCAGATCGCGCGGCTCGCCGGTGAAATCCAGCCCGAAGCGCGGCCAGCGGTCGTCGAACGCACGCTGCTGGGCGGGAGTGAAACGCCCCTGGCGCAGCACGAAACTGCGGACCTCGCGGCGGCCTTCGGTGATGGTGAAGGGCTTGGGCGGTGCCTTGGCACCGGCGCTGTCGAAAGGATTGGTCATCAGCCGATCAACCCGTCGATCGGCGAGGACGCACTGGCGTAGCGCTTGCGCGGAATGCGCCCGGCCAGGAAGGCCTCGCGGCCCGCCTCCACGGCCTTGCGCATCGCGCTGGCCATGAGGATCGGATTGCGCGCGCCGGCGATGGCGGTGTTCATCAGCACGCCATCGCAGCCCAGCTCCATCGCAATGGCTGCATCGGAGGCCGTGCCCACGCCGGCATCGACGATGATCGGTACCTTGGCGTCTTCGATGATCTGCAGCAGGTTGTACTTGTTCTGGATGCCCAGGCCCGAGCCGATCGGCGCGGCCAGCGGCATCACCGCAGCGCAGCCGATGTCTTCCAGGCGCTTGGCCAGGATCGGGTCATCGGAGGTATAGACCATCACCTCGAAGCCATCCTTGACCAGCTGCTCGGCCGCTTTGAGGGTCTGCACCACATCCGGGTACAGGCTCTTCTGGTCGCCCAGCACTTCCAGCTTGGTCAGGTTGTGGCCGTCCAGCAGCTCGCGGGCCAGCCGGCAGGTGCGCACGGCGTCTTCGGCGGTGTAGCAGCCGGCGGTGTTGGGCAGGATGGTGTAACGGTCCGGCGGCAGCACGTCGAGCAGGTTCGGCTCGCCCGGGTTCTGCCCGATGTTGGTGCGGCGGATCGCCACGGTGACGATCCGGGCGCCAGCGGCCTCGGTGGCCAGGCGGGTTTCTTCCAGATCCTTGAACTTGCCGGTGCCGGTGAGCAGGCGGGAAGCATAGGTCTTGCCGGCGATCACCAGCGAATCAGTGGGGGCAGGTGCATTCATGGCCCGAATTATCGCCTATCGCGCGTCACGATGCTGCCTCAGCCGCCGCCCAGTGCATGCACGATCTCGACCACGTCGCCCTCGCGCAGGGGGTGGCTGGCGTGCTGGCTGCGGGTGACGATCTCGCCATTGACTTCGACCGCGACGCGGCGCTCGAGCAGGTCCTCGCTGCGCAGCAGGTCGTGGACAGTGGCGGTGTGCGGAAGCTGGCGGTTCTCGCCGTTGAGCTGGATGTTCATGACGGTATTGTCCCGTAATCACATCCCAGTGCGTACCCTGTGCGCCCCGCGGCAGAGGTGCCGCGAGCGCCAGGCCAACGATGGCCGGGCGGCGGGCTGCGGCGTTCATGCCGCAGCGCAGCGTGATGCCGGCCAGGTGCAGTGGAACCATGGCACCGTGCGCCGGCGTACGTCCGCCGTCTTCCCCACCCTCAAGGAGTTTCCATGTTGCTCAGCAAACGCCCGATCCGTTCCCTCATGGCCGTGGCCATCGCCCTGGCGGCGATGCCGGCCATGGCCCAGTCGCCGTACACCAAGACCGTCTTCATCGGCGACAGCCTGACCGATTCCGGCTACTACCGCCCGCTGCTTCCGGCCGCTGTCCGCCCGGTGACCGGCCAGGCCACCACCAACCCGGGTTGGCAATGGGCGCAGCACGTGGCGAACTACTACGGCACCGATGCCAGCCCGAACGGTAACGGCCAGAACGGCGACAACTACGCCGTTGGCGGGGCCCGCGTGGGCGTGGACCTGACCCAGCCCGCGCTGGGCGGTGTGCCGATTCCTTCGCTGAAGACCCAGACGGCCAACTATCTGGCGGCCAACGGTGGCAAGGCCGACCCGAACGCGCTGTACACCGTGTGGGGCGGTGCCAATGATCTGTTCGCGATCCAGACCGGTGCGCCGCTGGTCCCGACCCTGACCGGTGCCGTCACCGACCAGGTCGGCATCGTCGGCACGCTGAAGGCAGCGGGCGCTGAATACATCGTGGTGCCGACCATCCCGGACATCGGCCTGACCCCGGGCGCCCGCGCCGGCGGCCCGGCTGGCATGGCCGCCGGCACCGCGCTGGCCAAGGCCTACAACGACGCCCTGTTCGGTGGCCTGAAGGCCGCCGGCCTGCAGGTAATCCCGGTCGACACCTTCCACATCCTGCAGGAAATCGTCGCCAACCCGTCGACCTACGGCTTCAGCAACGTCAGTGGCACCGCCTGCACGGTGCCTTCGTCGCTGACCTGCAACCCGACCAGCCTGGTCACCCCGGACGCATGGCGCACCTATGTCTTCGCCGACGGCGTGCACCCGTCCTCGGCCACGCATGAAATGCTGGGCCAGTACACCCTGTCGATCCTGGAAGCGCCGCGCAACCAGCAGATCCTGACCCATTCGGCACAGACCATCGGCCGCTCGCGCGCTGACCAGGTCAGCTGGCACGTGGATGGCCGTCCGGCCGACGGCCTGAGCTGGTGGGGCAACCTGCGCGGCGACATGCAGCGTTACGCCCACGCCGATCTGTACGACGGCATGGCCCCGGCCGGCCTGTTCGGTGTGGATTGGGCGCGTGATGGCATGGTGGTCGGCGGCTTCGCCGGCTATGGCCGCATGGACGCCGATTTCGGCAACAACAAGGGCGACTTCACCCAGTCCGATACCACCCTGGGCCTGTTCGCCGGCTGGTACGGCGAGCGCGCCTGGGTCAACGGCCAGCTCAGCTACAGCTGGCTGGACTACGACGTGACCCGCAAGCTGCAGCTCGGCCCGGCAACGCGCATCCACAAGGGCTCGCCGGAAGGCAGCAACCTGACCGCCGCGTTGAACGCCGGTTACGA
The DNA here is from genome assembly GCA_003484865.1 of Stenotrophomonas sp. Classification (GTDB taxonomy): domain Bacteria; phylum Pseudomonadota; class Gammaproteobacteria; order Xanthomonadales; family Xanthomonadaceae; genus Stenotrophomonas. The sequence continues at coordinate 13,537 of DMZT01000035.1, read as the reverse complement.
GTTCGGCACCGAAGGCGGCTTCCGTCACGGTCCGGTCGCCGCGGTGATCTGGCAGAAGGTGAAGCTGGATGGCTACACCGAGTCCAACCTGAGCGCCTCGGCGCTGGGCTATGGCGACCAGGATACGGATTCGACCGTCGGCCGCGTCGGCTGGCAGGCCCGCTTCGATGGCGGCAACGTCAAGCCGTACGTGCAGGTCACCTATGACCACGAGTTCGAGGACAGCAAGCAGGCCAGCGCCTGGCTGCAGACCATGCCGGACGTGGGCATGTACAAGGTGCCGGGCCTGGAGTTCGACAAGAACTACGCCACCGCCGTGCTGGGTGCGCGCCTGAACCTGTGGGGCCTGAGCAGCAACATCGGCATGAGCACCACCACGATGCAGAAGCGTGCACGTGACGTGTCGCTGTTTGCCAGCTTCGGCGGCAGCTTCTGATCCCACGTGCGCAGCGCCCGCCCGCGGGCGCCGTGCACGGCGGTGGAAAAGCGTGAAACAACGGGCGGCCCAGTGCCGCCCGTTGCGTTTGAGGGCCCCGCCCGAATAGACTTACGCCGCGCCTTGCGGGTGTAGCTCAATGGTAGAGCTGTAGCTTCCCAAGCTACTGACGAGGGTTCGATTCCCTTCACCCGCTCCATGTCCCCCAATGCTTGCGGGGATCTAGGCCGCTCCGCAATATCCAGACCGCTCCGCAATTCGTTCCTATTGCCTGGGATTGGTATCCAGCCAGGCTTGCAGCCTTGTCGCGTCCGCCGTGTCGGAAAGCTCGAGTGTCCAGTGTTCGACTGGGGCGGTTACGCGTGAGTCATCGCGGTACGTCGCGACGCCGTAGCCCGCCGGGCTCCAGGTGCATTTGATGCCGATGCTGGCTGTCCCTTCCTCCAGACGTGCCCTCTGTGAAGCCGCGACCTGCAGCAGCGGGCCTCGGACAATCATGCGTTCGTGCGTGGTATCGCAAATCATGTTCTCGATCTCCGGTTGGGTTCGAGACCAGCATCCCGTAAAACGCGCGGGCATAGGTGACGCCGCCGAATCGGTCGCGTAATGCATAACTCGCAACATTTCGTGCCCGTTCAGCTATCTGGTCGGTGTGGCCTTGGACCCTCTCTTCTTTCGCACGTATATCTCGGTGGTGGTCACCGACGAATGCCCCAGTTGGGCCTGCGCTTCGCGAATGTCATTGGCCGAATCGGCCTTGTCCGTACCTGCCTTAGCGCGCAGGTCGCGGAACTGAAACTCCCCCTTTGCAATGCCGGCGTCGTCGCGCGCCTTGTCAAACCGGTAGCGCAGCGCTGCCCGGCCGAGTGCCAGCCCGCTATCGTCTACGATCAACCGGGTGCTGTATGGCTTGGATCTTCCGTCGGGTAGCTTCTCGCTCTTCCGCTTTGCGATCCGCTCCAGCAATGCCGCGAGCTCACCGGTGATCTCCATGATCACCTTGTTGGTGGACTTCGCCTGCGTGATGGCCAGGCCGCGAGGGGTGATCTGCCGCATATCCATGGACCAGACGTCGCCGACGCGCTGTCCGGTCAGGTAGGCAAGGTCCATGGCGTCCCGCAGTGAAGCGTCGGCGTGGCGGTATACCGCCTGGAACACCTCGTCCTCCACGTACACGCCGCGGCCAGACTCCTTGTTCCGCCGGATGCCCTCGCACGGATTGGGAAGGTCGGTGATGCCTTTGCCGCGCGCCCAGTTCCACATGTGCGAGAACAGGGACACTTCCCGGTTCGCGATCACCTTGGAAGGGCGCCAGTCCAGGTATTGCCGGATGTTGATCGGCCGGATTGCCTCGAAGGGCGCCGGCGGCGCATCGAAGAAGCTCAGAAGTGCAGTGATGCAGCGGTTGTTGAGGCGTTGGGTTGTCACTGCCTTGGTAGGCACGACCTCGGCCTGGTAGCGCTGGGCCACGTGGCGGAAGGTGACGACCGCGGCGGCCGGGATCGTGTTGGCATGTTCGAACTCGGCCCACTTCTTGATGGCCACACCGTAGTCGCTCCCTCGCGGCGTCTCCTTTCGGGGCTTCCCGCCGTGGTCGTAGTAGTAATGCACCACGCCGGACTTCTGTCGGCGTGCGCGGAAGCGGGGGATGGCCCCCGGCTTGCTCGGCTTCCTTCCCATTTATGCAACCTTGCTCGGGGTCCATGTCAGCGCCTGCTTGGCGCTCGCGCTCGTTCCTTCAACGCTGGAGCGCAGCACGACAGGCCAGTCGTGCGCGTCCAGGTAGTGCTTGATCCCGTTCTTGCGAAGAAAGGCAGCTTGGCGCGCGCGCTGTGGCGTGCGGCACAGGGTGACGATCTCATCGCGCGATAGGAACATGTCAGCCACTGGCGACCCGTCCTTCGCCCGGCATCGGTAGGCGCATCTGGATGACGTTGTCCCCCGGGGCCGCGATCGCGGGCAGCACCTTTCGCGCGCTGCGGGCGGGGCGGTTGATGCGGCGCCATTCGCACAGGGCTGCATCCGGCTCAGCATGCTTGCTGGTCATCCGGCATTTGCATTCCACGAAATGCCCGCCGCCGGCGGCGAGGCCGCGCAGGTGGTGGATGTGGCGCGCGCTGTGACCGGCGGCGCAGGCCGGCAGCGGCTCGGGGTGGCTGATGTGTCGCTGGGTCATGCTGCATTCCTTTCGCAAAGGCCGAGGTCAGAAGTGCAACCACCGCCGGCCTGGGCCTGGAAGAAGAGATCGAATTGCCGTCCGCCTCGGGCGGTTCGGCTCCATTCGACCAGCGTGTCGATCCGGGAGTAGCTGCCGGGCCGGTCCACGTCGGTGGGGTCGGTGACGGCAGGGAAGAACGTGGCGCTTCGCCGCTTGTTGGCCGAGGCCACGATCTCTTCCCACCGCCGGATCCGGTCGATGTGGTCGGGGAACAGGTCAGCGATGTTCCTCAGCTCGCTCTTGCGGCAATTGATGCAGGGCATGCATCCGACCCGGCCCATGCCCAAGGCGTACAGCGGATTGGGTGCGATTCCGTGTTTCCGGTGCTGCGCCCACACCTGCTCAACGGACCAGTCAAAGATCGGCCGCCAGACCATTGAGCCCGACTCGTGACGGTTGAAGCGGGGTTGCTTGGCCCGATTGGCGGATTCGTCAGCGCGGATGCCCAGCCACTGCAGGACCGGCCCCGCCTTGAGCATCGGGCCAACCACCTGCAAGGTGATGGGCAACGTCTTCAGCTCTTCAGTGCAGAACTGTGCCATTCGCGACGGAAACCGCCCCTTGCTGATGCACAGGTCCAAGAATGGGTTGCCAGTTGGCTCGTGCAGGGCGGCGGCCTGCTGCACGATCTCGTCCGAGATGCCTTCGCCCGGCCAGCGCTCGAGGATGTACGCACGGTGCTGCGCGAGCTGACGGGTGAAGTCGGCGCGGACCGTTTCGACAACGGGGCCGCCGGTGCGGGCCGGCAGCTCAGCGATGTAGTCGTAGACGCGCTGATCCTCGTTGCCGGTGTCCGCAAACACAGCGCGGAACGGACGGCCCAGCTCGATGGCCCGCAGGTAGACGGCGGTGCTGTCCTTGCCGCCGGAGACATTGACCAGGTGTTGGATATCAGCCATGGGAAGTCTCCAGGACCACGCCCAGTGCGAGCAGCTCGATGAGGAATTCACACATGCCGAAGTAGAGGAAGTCGAGGTACTTCTCCCGGTCTCCCTTGATGGCCAGCCAGGCGGCTCCGATAGAGCAGATCATGCAAATAGCTCCGGTTGGATGGGGAAGGCCGGCTGCGCCGGGCAGGGGAGAGCGGCTGCGCGGCGGCGGGCGGACTGGGCCATGCGGAACATGCACCAGAAGCCGTGGCCCACCTGCCGACGGGCTCGGGCCTCGCCGATCAGCACGCGCGCTGTGTGCTTCGCCTGGGTGATCGGATCCATCAGACGTCCTCCCGCAGCCTGGTGCGCCGATTGCGCGGCGGCTTGACGGTGGCCAGGGTTGTGGGCGGGTTACTGGCTACGTAGCCCATGGCAAGATGGGGGCCACCCCGCGACGGCCCCGAGACATGAGCATCTTCAACGGCGTTTCGCAGTGCTGGCCGCTGAGTAGTACGTGCGTAGTGTGGTGGGATGCTTGGGCCGCGGTCGGCGCGTGGGTAGCGGCCACTGTGACCTTTCTGGCCGTCTTGCTTCCATTTAGACAGGGACAGAAAGAGAAAAAGCTGGCAGTGGAGGCCGCCAAAAGGGAAGCGACGTTGGCGCTTGAGCACTTCGTCCTCACCATCATTGACTTCCGCGCAGCCATCGCAGATGCCGTCGGAAAGACGGAGGCGCTGCCAGTTGCCGAGGTCGTCGGGAACACAGTTGCACTGCTGTTGGAGACGATCTCCCGAGCGGAATACCCCGTCCTTCCCGCTAATGCGGCCTTGTGGGAAGTCCGCTCCGATCTCGCGTATCTGAGGCGCACCATGTCCGTCTTCGGCGACTACCAGATCGCGTTTAAGCGAGGCCAACTGACACCGGAAGTAATAGATGCTTACATCAGCTCTCTGAAGATGGCAGAAGCTAGCCTTGCCCAGACCGTCATCGCAATCCAGCCCTACGTTCGCAGCGATCTGCAGCTCATCCTTAAGTAAATTCACCTCCTGCCTAAACTCCGCAGAGGTGTTCGTCGGCCCTGCCTGCGGCTCTTTCCCCTTGTAGCTCGTCATCGCTAGCTTCCCTTCTCGTGGTCTTTGATGCGGTCGATGAGGTAGGTGGCTTCCTTTCGCCATTTGTCGCGGTCGAAAGGGTTGAGGTTCTTGGCGAGGTAGTGGAGCTGTTCGAGCGGCTGGATCAGCCAGGTGATGCGGAAGGGCATAGATGAGCGGTGGTCGCGGAGCGGGGCATGCGGCCGGCAGTCCGGTCCTGCGAGCCATTCGGCTTCGTCGCAGTCCAGGCATCGGCCCTCACCGTTGCTTCCGGGCGGCCATCGGTGCTCCTGCCTTCCGACCGGCGGGTGCAGGTAGAGCGCACGGATCACCAAGTTGCGGCGGCGCGGGTGCGTCACGTCGCCCGGCTCGGCCTCTTCCCATGGATCGTTGCTGCCGCGCCGCCGGCACTCGTAGCGGACCGGCTTCTGCATCCCGTACAGCTGCTCCATGAGGGCCTTTGCCCAAGCGGCTGCGACCTCCGCCGGCACCGGCTCGCCGGCGGCGCCTGCGCGTCGCATGGCGCGCACCGTAGAGGCGACGGTCGGCGTCTCCATGCTCAGGCACCCGCGGTGCTGATGCGGAAGGAAGCAGCCAGCACGTCGAACAGCTGGCCCAACTCGCCGGTCTGCAGAGCAAAGCGCGCGTCCAGTTCAGCGCGCCGGCCGTGCTCGTCGGTGTCCACCAACTTGTCGAGCGCCCCATCCAAGAACTTCAGCTTCCGCACGATCAGGTCGTCGCCCAGCACGAACGACAGGTTGTCCTGAAGGACCAAGGCAAGCTTGGTGACCTGCTTGCCGGCGTCCAGGTGACGGCCGATTTCATCGCTCAGCAGCTCCTGTTTCTGCAGGCGCGCTACGCTGCCTCCTTCGCCGGGATCGCGCAGTTCGGCTTCTTCGCCGAGGCTCAGGCCTTCCGGCAGGGGTTCACCGGCGATCCAACCGGTCAGCACCGATCGTGGGGCGACTTCGGCGTTCAGTGGCATGGCAGGGAAGGAGCCCAGCAGGGAGCGGATATCGGAGATCACACTCTCGCCATTCCCGTGGCTGCTGCAATCAACGAACACCACTCCGCGTTTCAAGTCCAAGAACACGTCGGTGCGGCCAGAGGTGACAAGGGCGCGCGGCATCAGCTCGTGCAGGAGGTCGTCCTTCAGGCGCTTCCGCTCACGTCCGCCGGGCTTGCGCCCCTCGTTTTGCTCGATTTCCTCGATCTTTACCGCCAACAGGTTGTTGACCGCCGCGGCCGGCAGGATCTTCTTCTCGGTTCCGACCGTGAGCCACAGCCAGTCGCCGATACGGTGGGACAGGACGGTGGTTTCCTCCCGGCCGAACGGGGAAATGAAGCCGCGTGAGGTCATTTCCAGCGGTCCGACCGGCTTCAGCTGCATCTGCGGCAGCAGTGCATCAACTTCGGAGAAGTCGGTGGCGCTCGGAAAGCGGAACAGGATCAGATTGCGAAGGAACATGTGATCTCCAAATCAGGTCTTGTCGACGGCGCGGTGGCGGGTGTATCCGACGCCTTCGATGGGGATGCCGCGCCAGGTCAGTGCTGCGGCGGTGAGCGGTGCGGGGCGCGCGTCGCGCCACTTCTCCTTTGATCCGGCCTTGCGGCGTTCCAGCCAATCGGCCTTGGCTTTATCTCGGCGCGGTCGCTGCATGCGGCTCAGGATCCGGCGGACGCAGTGCCTCAGGTCCGCAGCGTTCACCACGATGCGAGCGGGGAGGGTGCTCTTAGCGAGCCCGTAGCCGTCCACATAGGCGGACACCTGGGCCCGAACGATTTCGACCTTGGGAGCATCGCCATTCGGCTTCTGAGGGAACTCGGGCTCCTGGGCGAAATCGACAACGATGGTCGGGGTGCAGTCGGACGGCTGGTGGGGGGACTCATGTGTTCCAGGCGCTTGCCGCATTGCCGGCTTTGCCGGGTTGATTACTGCACCGGTGCGCGGAACGGCACCGGATTCAATATCCGTATGGGTCATCGGGAGTGCCCTCAAGGTTGTTGCTGATCCGGTCATTCCGGATGGGTTGGATAGCGTCGGTCCGTGTCGCCGACGGCTCAGCGAGATTGCGTTCGCGGCCAGAGGGCAGGCATGCGCTTCTGCCATCCGGCGTAATTGATCCGGTGACCCGCCTTGAGCGCGCGCTGGTGCATCTCGCCGAACTGCACGCGCAGTCCATGGAAGCGATCAGGGTGCGCGACCAGTGCAGCCCGGTACCGCTCCAGGCGCTGCTCTGCCGTCGGTCGGACGGTGCTGGCGAACACCGCGTCATGACCACCTCCCAAAAGATGCGGGCCGTCCATCAGCGCACCAGCCTGTGCACGCCGGGGGAGATGCGTTCGCGGCGTTCGGCGGCTTCTCGCTCCGCCTGGCCGCTGCCCTGATGGAAGCGATACGGGTGCCGGCGCGGGCTCTTGGCGCGATCCAATGCCGCGCGCTGGTCTTGGGACAGGGCCGGTGCCGGCAGCTTGATGGCAGGGGCTTTCATTCGATGTGGTCCTCGCTCCTGGCGTGCTGACGCAGCGCGTGGGCGACGGCCTCGCAGTCGTCGCAGACATGGTTGTTGGTCGGGTCGCATTCGCAGCGGTGGGCTGCAAGCGCGATCGGGCTCGCGAGGGGCGGGATGCCGATGCGCATGTGTTCAATGAAGTCGTGCTCGGTCACGAGTCACCGCCTTTGACGCGAATACTGGGCATGCCGGCGACTTCGACAGATGGGTAGAAAACGCGGTACTTGCCGGTTTTCAGGTTCTTCGTTCGTACACTCACGGATGCCCACGGCTTGCCGTTGCAGGTCATGTGCAAATCGACGGTGGTGCGAACGATCAGCGCTTCCCGTTCGACAGGGGGATGGCCATGGCGTTGCGATCGAACGATGCAGAGCTCACCGGGCGGATATGCGTCCCAGCCGGCGTTAAATGCGCTCATTGCCGCGTCTTCCAGCACCGAAAGGCTGGTATCCAGCGCCAAGCGATCATCGCGGTACTGGCGGCTCATGCGGCACCGCCTTGGGCGCGCAGCATTCGGCGCAGGTTCTTTCGCACGTCAGCGATGGCCCGGCCCGCGCTGGCTCGGCGATCCAGCACGGCGAAGGCGGCAACGTCTGCGGCAGCTGCTACCTGATTGGGAGAGAAGCCCATGCTGGCCGCGGCGGTGGCTACGGCCTTCGCTGCTCCAGCCGCGCGCTCGGCGAGCGGGTAGGTAATGGCGGCGATCATGCGGCACCGTCCTGGCTGATCGTGTAGCCGCGGTTGCGGGTGGCGTTGATGCGGTAGCCGTGCTGGCCCAGCTTCTGGCGCAGGCGGCAGATGGTCACTTCCACCGTGTTCGACTTGCAGGTGTTGGCGCCGTACAACTTCTCTTCCAGCGAAGCGCGGCTGATGGGAGCTTCGCCCGCATCGATGATCAGCTGCAGCACCTTCGACTCGGTGGGACTGAGTGGCAGGCGGGCGCCGCCGACCATTGCGGCGCGCGTCTCAGTACGAAGGCCGGTGATCACGGGGCCACCTCGATGAAAGCCAGGTCGTGCATCACGCACTGAGCCCGGGTTAGCACGGCGGACGTGCTCGGCAACTTGGCGTCTGCGGTCGACAGGGGGAAAACCGCATTTGCCCGGACGCATGCCGCGGGGGAAACCTGGTAGGAGCCGCTCAGCACGGCATCGGCCGCGTCGAGGGCTAGCTGCCAGCGTGCAGGCTGGAAGTTCTGGGTGAGGGCTTTGGTGATGCCGGGCGCGCAGTCGGGGACACGACTCGCGTCGCGGAAAGCGTTGAGGCTGGTGTTTGCCACCGTGGCGCGCAGGGCCCAATCGTCGGCGGCGGCCAGTTCGTACACGGCCAAGGCTGCGCAGATTCGTGGGCTGGTGATCACCAGCCTGTCGGGGGCGTCTTCAGCGGCATCCGCTGCCGGCGCTTCGCCGGGAACGGCCCAGGCCGCAACGGCCAAGACGATGAAGCAGGCGAGGGCGATAAGGCCGAGGCGGGCTGATCGCAGGTTGCTGTTGGTCAAAGGCATTGCTTGGTCTCCGTCCCGGCGATTGCCGTTGGCGGAAACAATAGCGCTGCTATCTAACCATTACAATAGCGATGCTGTTTATAAGGGACAATTCAGTGCAAAAATTTCTGAATTCGTTAAGAAATCAGGATTCCCAGCGCCTCAAACAGCCTGCGTACGCGTTATCACGGAACTCGCCTTGAGCGACTTCCTTGGCCGAATCGGTTGAGAGGCGGGGCATTTCATACGCTTCGCGTACGTACCCTATGTAGGGTTCCCCCTGCTTTGTGGCGGCAGCCATCACGGTCGACATCGCCACCCCGGCCTGCCTCGCCGACATGATTCTTTCAGCAGCTGTCGACTCGCCTTCGCACAATTCAGCGGTAGACGATCGGAGAGTGTCCATCGCCTGCTGGGCCTCTGCAGCAGCCTCATTCGCTGAGGCTGCTGCGCGCGCAGCTGCTGCGCGCGCCGCGGTGTTGTCGCCCCCGGCATTGGCGCAGCCGCTCAGCGAGATGGCAAGAAGGGTCATGACAGTCAAGGACTTTCGCACTCGTGGTTCTCCTTTCATCCGTAGCGGCTGCGCAGCAGCCCTGCATCTTCGAAACTGACACCGTCCCGCATGCAGTCCTCGGCCCTCTCCAGGTCTTTGTGGAGCTGGATCAGATCATCATCAGGTAGGTGCTCGATGCCCATGTACCCGAAGCATGCCTGGTCGATGAGCAACTGCATTGGTGCGCCCCACCTGCGCAGGAAGTGCCGAATCATGCGGTAATGGGATTCGCGCAGGACAACATCCATGCGCATTGCAGGCCTGGCGCCAGGCGCCATGGATGGCCGTGCATCAGCCGGCTTTGCGCTTCCTACCGCCGTTAGCATGGGCTTCACGCCCATCTTCCGCTGCGCGCGCAGTGCGATTAGCTGCGCCAGCTTGTCCATTTCCTGATCGAGATCCATCGTTCCCCTTCCCTTGTTTTCTTAAATCTGCGGCAAGTGCTACGCGCAGCGCTTGGGCAAATAGATCGGGGGATTGCTCGACATCGAATGTCTCACCTGTGGCCAGATCCAGAGCCTTGCGCACCACAGCGATGGCGGAGTTCACGATATCGGCGTCAAGTCTCGCAACCTGAGACGTGCCGAAACGATCCATCAGACGTGCGTATTCGGCGCTGATTTCTTGGGGCTGCAGACCCAGCACATCGGCCAGTGCTTCAGCCTTGTCCCAAGGAACCGGGCGAAGACCAGTCGCGAACTGGGAGATGAAGCTGGGGGTAACTTCCAGGCGCTCAGCTACCACTGCCTGTGTAAGGCCAGAGCGAGTGATGGCCTCCGCTATCGAGCGGCCTTCGGTGGTCTTGGGGTTGGCTGGCCTAGGCATATAGCGATGCTATTTGAAGGGGTTCAGGAAGACGAACAGCGTTGCTATTTACATGCGTTAATAGCACTGCTATGTTTGGCGCATGAACGCACTGACTCAGACCGTGACACCGATCCAGAAGGCCATCGACGCGGTAGGTGGACAAGGCGCGCTGGCGCGTTTGCTAAAGGTCCATCCGGCCTTGGTATCTCAATGGCGGACGGGCCGGAGGCCCGTTGCTGCCCACCACATTCTGTCGATTGAGGCGATGACCCAAGTGTCTAGGCACGAACTACGGCCCGACATCTTCGGTGGGAGCGCCGGGTCCGAGCCTGACCCAGACGCAGATCGCATCGTCCCGGTAGAGGGGGCATGAGCGATGCGCACTGGAGCTCCCCACCACTCGTCGCAACCCAGTGATCTCGCTTCTGCCTTAGCTGACGGAATGACCCCCCGGCAGCTCAGCGAGGTTGTTCTTTCCTCGGGCCTTCCACCGCAAGCCGGGTCGTCTCGCTCACCACCGCAAGCCCCCGCTGCAAGCCTGTGCGGAACAAAGCGATTTCGTTGCTGGGAAGCGATGCATGGGTGGCTGCTATCTCTGGTAGCAGTGCTTGCCACGAAGCGTGGAAGAGCTCCGGTTGAGGATTCGAAGCAATGAGCACACGGACTGCGTACTCCAACGCCTTGATGTGTCCAATTGCTGCAGCGAGCGCATCGTCGCCCCCTGACACCTGATCGCCATTTTCCATGTCGCCCTCCTTGCGGGCTGTGTTGTTCGCACATCCAGCCTAGCGCAAGGAGGGCGGCTCCAAATCCCTGAATTCCGGTCGTCCTGTCCATGGTGACCACTTTGCATCGCCTCCCGAGGTGCGTAAATGAAGCCTGATCCTCAGTACCAAGAACCGCGGTCGGCGGTGGTGTTCCGCCACACGACCGACGCTATCCGCAACAGCGGCCACACCGATACGAGCCTGGCTCAGGCAATCGCCGAGCAGTACCAGGCAGACGTGGCCCCCAGCGAGCGCAACGTCCAGTTCCACTCCGGCGATGACGCCGACAGCATCGAGCGCGCGCTGAAGGCGAACGCCCAGCTGGTTGGCCGGATCCGCAATGGCACGGTCAAGATGCCAGTGGATCTGGAAGAGTCCTGGGTGCGCGCGCTGCCGCCGCAGTGGCGCGACGCCTGCTCACGCGAGTTGGCCCAGCGCTATGGCTTCCTGGGCGCGCGGATCCCGATGATGGAACCGCATGCTGGCGTGCTGGCTGTGGCCCGTTTGTCAGTCGAGTTTGGCCACACACTGGAAGCGCTGACCAACATCCTGGCCGACGGCCGCATCTGCCCGAAGGACATCCCCGAACTGCGCCGCGCGCTGGACGAGATGGGGCAGCTGGAAGCCGAGCTGATCACCGCGAAGCGCTACGTCACCGGCCACCTACAGGATCTGGCACCGCGCGCGGTCAGTGGTGTGCGCCAATGACTTCGGCAGTCATGGTGAGCTGGGCGATCGCCGTGGTCGGCGAGTTCGACGCCGCCGGCCGCCGTATCCCTGAAAACCTGGTGCAGCTTCTGCCCATGGTGGACGTGGTGTTGTGGGCTAAAGAACAGCCGCAGCCACTGCAGGTGGATGCGCTCCAGGCGCAGTTTGGCCTCTCCCGCGCTACCGCCTACCGGTGGCTGACCGCGCTTCAGGACGTGCACGATCCTGCTGCTGCTCGCAGCAGGTTGCCAGACGCCCGTGCGCCCTTCGCCGGCCGTCCCAAGGAGGCGCAGTTGCAGCGCGGCGTGGGGGATCGGGTGTGATCTATTTCGAGATGTACCCCGGCGACTACCTCAAGGACACAACGCGGCTGTCCCTGATCGAGCACGGCGCCTACTTCAAGCTGATGCTCGCCTACTACGCAGAAGAGCAGGCGCTACCGGACAGCTTGGCAGAGCTGTACATCATCGCCGGCGCTATCACCGGGGGCGACAAGGCAGCGGTCAAGAAAGTCGCCGAGCGCTACTTCCCGGTGGGTGACGATGGACTGCGCCACAGCAAGCGCTGTGACGAGCAGATCACCAAAGCCCAGGGCCGCATTGCCGAGGGCAAAGGGCGACGTGATGCGCGGAAGAGTAATGAGACGGAGCGCCAAGCACGGACCCGTGCACGCAGAACGATGCTTTTCGAGGATCTGCGGGCCGTGGGCGTGGTTCCGGAGGGTCTGGTAACGATGGCTGAGCTTAAGGCTCTCCATGTCACGCATGTCACGCACAGCGAAGGCGTGACTAATGCAGCTATGTCACGCGTGACTGACCGTGACATGTCACACCTGTCACGCGTGACAGGGGGTGTGATCACAGGTGTGAACACGGGTAACCAGACCCCAGACCCCAGATCTATTACTCCAGATACATCACTGCACACTCAGAGATCTCTGAGCGGTGTGACCGATGCAGGGCGTGCGTGCCTGCTGATGCGCCAGGCCGGTTGCCACTCGACCAACCCCAGTCATCCCGACCTTCTCGCCGCCCTGGCCGAAGGTGTGACCCCGGAGGAATTGGGTGACACCGCAGCCGAGGGACTGAGCCGCTCCCCGCCTGTCGCCAAGCCCTTCCCCTGGGCAATCCAGACCGCTCGAAGCCGAAAAGCCGCCGGCGCAACGCCGACGAATACCACCACCACCGGAGGCCCCAATGCAAACTCTCAGCTCGGTTCTGCCGACCACGTCGCAGAGCAGCGACGCAAATTCGAACAGCGCTCGGCAGCTGGCGGCTTTGGCGGACCAGGCAGCGACGTCATCGACGCCGACTTCGAACTCGTCCAGCACTGACCCGGATCAGCGCGCGGTGAGTGCCCTGTGGACGGTATGGGAGCGCATGGCTGGCATGTTCCCCGGGAAGTGGGTGCGCGAGAACGGCTCATCCCCGGTGAACAACGCCGGTGGCCTGACCACCGCAGGAGAACTGTGGTTCCAGGTGCTGACAGGCATCACCCCGCGTCAGGTAGCAGACGGCCTGGCCAACTGCCTGCGCAGCGCCCTGCAGTGGCCGCCCAATCCCGGGCAGTTCCGTGCGATGTGCCTCGGCGTCCCGGCCCTTGCCGAAGTTGATGGCCAGATGCGGCCCGGCCAGGTCCACAGCGGATTCACCGTGCTGGTGCGGTCGAAAATGGACCTGCACGCCTACGCCACTGCCGAGAGCGGCGCGGTGCAGCAACGCATGCTGGCCAACGGCTACGAGCGGGCGGTGAAGCACGTCATGGACGGCGGCGCCGTACCCGCGCCGGTGGCCGCGCTGCCCGCGCCGAAGCCCGAGCCGCAGGTGGTGCGCGATCGCGACGCGGCGCGCAGCGCCATGGCACAGGCCGCCGCTGAGCTGGGATTTGGAGACATGCATGGAGCCGACTGACATCCGCGCCTACCAGCGGCAGCTGGTGCTGTTCTGCCTGGGCATCCATGGCGACAGCACCGCAGCTGAGGCACTGGAACTGATGGGCAACGCGGCACTGGAGGCAGGCGCGCCGCGAGAGGCCATGCTCCTCACCACCGCTGCCGCGGCCGGGCTGTTGCGTGAGCTGGATCGCGAGG
>DMZT01000038.1 GCA_003484865.1 Stenotrophomonas sp. | reverse complement strand
GGTGATCAGGCGCAGGAACGGCTGGCGGACGTGCTCTTCGTACTTCGGCTTGTGCTCGTTGAACCAGGTCTTGTCGTTGTTGCGGGCCAGGCCGCGCAGGAAGGTGAAGGTGGCCGGGCTGAAATACGTACTCATAGGCTGCTCTGCAGGTGGGTGCCCCAGTCGCGCAGGTGCTGCAGCAGGGCGAGCTTGCCGGCATCGTCGGCGTGCTCTGCGGCCAGTGCATCCAGCTGCGCGGTGAACTGCGGCAGGGTCTGTTCGCCCAGCGATGCATCGCCGAGCAGGCGCTGGCGACGATAGTCGTTCCAGCGTGAGCGCTCAGTGGTGTCCAGGGTGTCCGGGTAGTTCCGGGCGCGGTACCGGAACAGCAGCTCGGGCATGCGCGGGTCGCGCAGGCGCTCGGCGAAGCTGGCCAGTTCGGCCGGCGGGCTGGTGCGGATGCGTGCCATCAGGGATTTGTCGCCGTCGGCCAGGAAGCCGTCGTAGAGCGAGGCGTCCACATCGCTCGGTGCCAGCGAGCGCTCACCTGAATACACCTGGCGAACTTTTTCGGCCAGGGCCGGGCCGATCTGTCGCAGGCGCTCGGCGTTGGCTTCGATCGCGGCCGGGTCGATGCCCAGCCGCGCATGGTCGGCCGGGCGTAGATGGTTCCAGGCGACCAGCGCCGGGACCTTGTTGAGGTGCACTTCCTTGAGCGGCACGCGCTGCTCACCGTCGGCCATGTCGGCCGCGCGGGTGTACAGGCGCGCGGCGATGGTTTCCGGCGGCAGATCGAGCAGCGGCTCGATATCGCCCTCCAGATCGAACGCGATGATGCGGTTGTTGATGAAGGGATGGCGCGCCAGTGGCAGCACCGGTGCCGCGCACATGCGCTGGGCCGGGTAGCGCATCGAGATGTGCAGCACCGGCTGCATCGCATCCACATCCAGCAGGCTGCCCACGAAGCGCTTGTCACGCAGCTTCAGCGCGTAGTCCCAGAGCCGCGGCTGGGCCTGCTTGAACAGCTTCGCCAAGCCGATCGTCGCGTGCACATCGGACAGCGCTTCATGTGCATCGCCCTCGCGGACGTTGTTGGCCGTGGCCAGATGCTCGAGCTTGAATGACGTGGCGCCGTCTTCGCGCTGCGGCCAGACAATCCCGTCCGGGCGCAGCGCATGCAGCAATCGCATCATGTCCAGCAGATCCCAGCGCGAATTGCCGTTGCGCCACTCGCGTTCATAGGGGTCGTAGAAGTTGCGGAACAGCCCGTGGCGGACGAACTCATCGTCGAAGCGCAGCGTGTTGTAGCCCAGCGAGCAGGTACCCGGCTGCGCCATCAGGTCGTTGATCCGCGCGAACGCTTCGGCCTCGGTGACGCCGGCGCTCAGCGCGTGCTGCGGGGTGATGCCGGTGATCAGGGTGGCGATCGGGGAGGGCAGCAGATCATCGGCCGGTTTGACGTAGAAGCTGACCGGTGCTTCGATGATGTTCAGATCGGCATCGGTGCGAATACCGGCGAACTGCGCGATGCGCGTGCGGCGCGGGTCCTGACCGAAGGTTTCCAGGTCATAGAACAGGAAGCTGTCGGCCATCAGTGCGCACCCTCCAGGACGGGCAGTTGTTCGTGGACCAGCCGCTCCAGTGCGGCCCAGTCGATATGCGCCAGGCTGTCGTGCCCGGCAGTGGCTTCCTCCAGCATGCGCCGCTGCAGCTCGGTGCGCGCCAGCGCCACGGCGTACGGGGTACGCAGGAAGGTGACCATCGTGTAGTGCGGCACGAAGCGGGTCGGCCAGCGCGCCTGCAGCGCCTGCTCCAGTTCGCGCTGCAGCAGGAACTGCGGATCGGCCACGCGGTCGCGCATCTCCAGGTAGTTCTCCAGCGCCATCTGCTGGATCGCCTCGGCGTTCGGCTTGCGGTCCGCTTCGAATGCAGCGAAGGCCTCGCCCAGCGAATCCTGCTCCAGCAGATGCGCAGCCAGGGCGATGCAGTCTTCGAAGGCGCAGTTCATGCCTTGGCCGTGGAACGGGACCATCGCGTGCGCCGCGTCGCCGATCAGCACCGCGCGGCCCTTCATATGCCAGTGCTTGAGATGCAGCGTGCCCAGCAGGCCCGGCGGATGCTGCTCCCAGTCGCGGCGCAGGTTCGGGATCAGCGCCAGCGCATCGGGGAAGTCGCGCGCGAACAGCGCTTCGGCCTCGGCCCCGCTGTTGGTGGTGGCAAAGCTCGGATCGCCCTCGTTGGGCAGGAACAGGGTGACCGTGAACGTGCCTTCGTCGTTCGGCAACGCGATGCACATGTAGTGCCCGCGCGGCCAGATGTGCAGTGCATTGGCCTCTATCCGGAAGCCGCCATCGTCGGTCGGCGGGATTTCCAGCTCCTTGTAGGAGTGGTCCAGGAAGTCGATGCGCTCGTCCAGCGGCTGCTTGCGGTTCATCGCCGCGCGCAGCGCCGAGCCGGCACCGTCGGCCCCGATCAGGGTGTCGAAGCGGATGTCGTGCGGCTGGTCGTCGCGGTCGTCGATGAAGCGCGCGTAGCCGGCATCGAAATCCACCGTGTGCAGGCGGCGGTGGAAGTGCACGGTCGCACCGGCATCCTCGGCCAGCTGCAAAAGCGTGGTGTTGAGGTCTTTGCGGTGGATCGACCAGATCACTTCGCTGTCGTCGCGCCCGTAGCGTTGCAGCTGCGGCTCGCCTTCGCGCGGGTGGATCATGCGCCCGCGCATCATCACCGCCTTGGCCATGACCGCGTCTTCCACGCCGGCTTGGCGCAGTGCGTGCCGGCCGCGTTCGGCCAGCGCCAGATTGATCGAACGACCGGACTCGTAATCGCTCACGCGCGGATCGCCGCGGCGCTCATACAAGGTGATCTGCCAGCCCTGGCGGGACAGCAGGATGGCCAGCAGTGAACCGGCCAGGCCAGCGCCGATGATGCTCAGCGAGCGGGAGGGGGTAGCGATCAAGGCGATGTCCGTGGGGGCGGGGAGGGCGGTCGGGTCAGCGACCGGCCCAGGCGTCCACTTCCTCGACGAAGTGGTGCAGGTCGAGATAGCGGTTGTACAGCGGTGTCGGCGAGATACGGATCACGTCGGGCTCGCGCCAGTCGCCGAGCACACCCACGGTCTGCAGGTACTCGAACAGGCTGCGGCCGCGCTCGCGGCCACCGGCCACGCGCAGCGACAGCTGGCAGCCGCGGCGATCCGGCTCCGAAGGCGTCAGCACCTCCAGCACGCCCGACAGGCGCGCACGCACCAGCGCATCCAGCATGCCGGTCAGGCGCAGCGATTTGGTCCGCAGCGCATCGATGCCGCCGGCTTTGTCGACGACATCGAGGGCCGCGCGCAGCGGGGCCAGGCCCAGCACCGGCGGATTGCTGAGCTGCCAGCCTTCGGCGCCGACAGCGGGCACGAACTGTGGCGCCATCTTGAAGCGGGTCGCTTCTTCATGGCCCCACCAGCCGGCGAAGCGCGGCAGCGTGGCATCGCGGTGATGGCGTTCGTGCACGAAGCAGCCGGCCACGGCGCCCGGGCCGGCGTTGAGGTACTTGTAATGGCACCACACGGCGAAATCCGGCGCGATATCGTGCAGCTGCAACGGCACATTGCCGACCGAATGCGCCAGATCGAAGCCGACGCGGGCGCCCTGCAGGCGCGCCATGCGGGTGATGGCGTCCAGATCGAACACCTGGCCACTGCGGTACTGCACGCCAGGCCACAGCACCAGCGCCAGGCGCGGGCCGTGTTCGGTGATGGCGCGTTCGATGGCCTGCAGCGAGATCGTGCCGTTGGGCTCGTCGGGCTGCACTTCGATCAGATCGGTATCGGGGTTGAAGCCATGGAAGCGGATCTGCGATTCCACCGCATGCCGATCCGTCGGGAAGGCGCCGGCCTCCATGAGGATGACGGGGCGCTCGGCGGTGGGCCGGTAGAAGCTGACCATCATCAGGTGCAGGTTGACGCTGAGGGTGTTCATCGCCACGACTTCGCTAGGCAAGGCGCCGACGACGCGGGCGAGCTGTTCGCTGACCAGGCGGTGGTAGTGCAGCCACTGGGTGTCGCCGGTGAAGTGGCCTTCGACCGCCAGCGAGGCCCATTTGTCCATGACTTCCTGGACGGCGGCACGTGCCCCGCGCGGCTGCAGACCCAGCGAGTTGCCGACGAAGTAGGTCTGGTCGCGATGGTTGTGCTGCGGGAAGACGAATTCGTTGCGCAGGGCGCGCAGCGGGTCGGCGGCGTCCAGGGCAACGGCATGGGTGCGGCTGAGGAGTTCGGACATGGTGCAACCGGCGGTGTCAGTGAGCCGACAGTTTATCCGGGTGGTGGGGGCGTGGGCTGAATCTGGCTTGCGGTGCTGATTTGGCGGGGGCTGGTGATTGGCAGCTGGCGCTCAAGGGACCCAGCGCCAATGCCGAAGCCGAAGCCAAAGCCAAAGCCAAAGCGTACGGAGTGACGTTCCAGTGTACGGGCCGGTGTGGGTGGGCCTGCTGGACCCGCCGCAAGTACGTCCATGTAGGCTCGTAGTGCGGCATCCATGCCGCACACGGTCCTGCAGACCCACCCCCGCCGGCCCACTCCCAGGCGCCTCAACCGCGGGCTCTAAAGCAACAACGCTCTAAAGCTCTCAGGCTTTCAAGTCCTGACGCCCTGGAGCGACCCAGCCATCACCCCTCAACAGCGACCTTCGCAGGCAGCGGATCCACATGCCCGCACGCATCGCACGTGCGCAACGCCAATGACGAGTGATAGCGATCGAACACCTTCGGCAGATCCGTCTCGATGTTCTCCAGCGCGAAAAACTCCTCGTACAACTTGTGATTGCACCGCTCGCAGAACCACATCAACCCATCGCGCTCATGCGCCAGCCGCTTGCGCTCCACCACCAGGCCCACACCGCCTGGCGGGCGGCGCGGCGAATGTGGCACACCGCCCGGCAGCAGGAAAATCTCGCCCGCGCGGATCGGAATGTCGCGCACCGCGCCATCCTCCTGCACCTTCAGCGTCATCTCCCCTTCAAGCTGATAGAACCACTCCGGGCCCTCGTCGTAATGGAAATCCGTGCGGCTGTTCGGGCCGCCGACCACCATCACGATGAAATCACCGTTCTCGATCATCTTGTTGCCGACCGGCGGCTTCAGCAGATGCCGGTTCTCTTCGATCCAAGCGAGCAGATTGATGGGCGAGGCAAGCATGGGAGATGTCCGTAAAAGGAAGAATCAGTCGCGCCGACCGTGGCGCGGCACGTAGGACAGTGCCTTCTCGTAGGCCGGCTGCAGGTCTTCCGGTGCGCCCACGTCAATGCCCATCTCGCGCACCCGGCCGTCCTTCAGGCTGTATACCCAACCGTGCACCATCAGCTTCTGGCCGCGTGCCCAGGCGTCCTGCACGATCGTCGAGCGGCAGGCGTTGACCACCTGCTCGATCACGTTCAACTCGCACAGGCGCGCATGCTTCAGCGCCGGATCCTCGATCGCCTCCATGATCGTCGAATGTTTCTGCGCGACATCGCCGACATGGCGCAGCCAGTTGTCGGCCAGGCCCACGCGCGTGTTGTTCAAGCTGGCGTGCACGCCGCCGCAGCCGTAATGGCCCACGATCAGGATGTGCTTCACCTTCAGCTGATCCACGGCGTACTGGATCACGCTCAGGCAGTTCAGATCGGTATGCACCACCACGTTGGCCACGTTGCGGTGCACGAAGACTTCGCCCGGTGCCATGCCGATGATCTGGTTGGCCGGCACGCGCGAATCGGAACAGCCGATCCACAGGTATTCCGGGTGCTGCTGCTTGGCCAGCTGGTGGAAGAACTCCGGGTCTTCTTTCTCGATCCGGTCCGCCCATTCGCGGTTGTTCTGCAGCAGCTTGTGGATGTCTTTCATCGTGCGGGGTCCCTGACGTCGGGTGGGGGCAAGGCGCGGCCAGGGTGGCCGCGTCGTCGCAGGAGCGGGGAAGGTCAATCGGCGGCAGCGCCGCCCTCGCGGCGCCAGCGCATCCACTGCGCCAGCTCGCGAGATGCCGGGGCGTCCAGTGCCGACAGCGCGTCGATCACGCTGGACTGGTTGGCCTCGGGGTGGTTCTGGCTGAGCTTGAGTTTGATCTGCACCTGCGCCGGGCGGAAGCGGAAACCGACGATGCCGCCGAGCATGCGCTGTTGGCGCGGCTCGATCGGCAGCAGCTCCCAGTCGCCACCGACCTGTCCTTCATAGTGCGCGCTCAGGCCGTCCAGCATGGCGATCAGCGCCTCGTCATCGGTGACCGGTTCCAGCACGCCGCGCAGTTCCGCGGCGGCGTAGTTCCAGGTCGGTACGCGCGCCTGCGCAGCCTTGTCGGGATACCAGCCAGGCGATACGTAGGCGTGCGGGCCCTGCACCAGCATCAACGCCGGGCCGGCATGGCCGGCTTGCGGATTGGGCTTGGCCCAGTGGCCTTCGATCAGGATGCCGTCGGCATCGCGCCGGTACAGCACCGGCATCCGCGTGGCCTGCGGCAGGCCGTCGGCCCCGGTGGTGACCAGCGTGACGAAGGCATCGCGCGCCAGCAGCCGGTCCAGCCAGATCAGGTCGGTCTCGACGAAGGCGGACGGGATGAACATCGTCGGTTACGCGCGGGCGCCCAGGCTCTGGATCATGCGGCCGTGCAGGGCGTCATCGCTGTCGGCCTGTGGCGGCTGCACTTCATGCAGCGAGAAGCCGCGCACCAGGGCGTCTTCTTCATCCAGACCATCGTAGGCGACGAACTCGGCGTCGAACAGCTGCGAGCGCGCGGTGTCTTCGCTGTCATAGCTCAGCGTGTTGCCGTCGCTGTCCAGCACCTCGGCGGTGCCGGCCGGGCGCACGCGCAGGCGGGCCCAGATCAGGGTGTTGCCGAGGCTGGCCAGGAACCACTCGTCGTGGTGGGAAGTGTCGTCGTTCATGTGATTACCATCGAAAGCAGCCAGAGCAGGGCAGCCATGCCCAGTCCAGCAAGAAGCGTAAGCAGGGAGAGCCAGGCCGGCGCGGCCAGGCCGGTCAGCGAGCGGTCGGTGCTCTGGCGATAGTCGCGGCCGAGCAGCCAGCGCAGCGCATCCGGGCGCAGGAACGCGCCCGTGCCGAAACGATCCGCCAGCGCCGGGTGGCGGTCGCGGATGTGGACCAGGGTCAGCGGCCAGAAGATCACGAAGGCACTGAACCCGGCGATCGCCACGCCGACGAAACACAGCGCGAAGAACAGGGTCATGGTTCAGTGCCTCCGTAGGTCGATCAGAATTCGGCGCTGCCCGGTGCGCGCGGGTAGGGGATCGCGTCGCGGATGTTGCTCAGCCCGCAGACGTAGACCACCAGGCGCTCGAAGCCCAGGCCGAAGCCGGCGTGCGGCACCGAACCGTAGCGGCGGAAATCGCGGTACCAGCCGTAATGCGCCGGATCCAGGCCGAACTGCGCCATGCGCGCGTCCAGCACATCCAGGCGCTCTTCGCGCTGGCTGCCGCCGATGATCTCGCCGATGCCCGGGGCCAGCACGTCCATCGCCGCGACGGTCTTGCCGTCATCGTTCAGGCGCATGTAGAACGCCTTGATGTGCTCGGGGTAGTTGGTCACCACCACCGGGCGGCCGATGTGCTCTTCGGTCAGCCAGCGCTCGTGCTCGGTCTGCAGGTCCAGGCCCCATTCGACCGGGAAGTCGAACTTCCGGCCGGAGTTCTGCAGCAGCTTCACCGCTTCGGTGTAGTCGATCTGCTCGAACGGTGCGTTGATGAAGCCTTCCAGCTTGGTGATCGCGTTCTTGTCCACGCGCTCGGCCAGGAAGGCCAGGTCGTCGCCACGCTCATCGAGCACCGCGCGGAACAGGTACTTCAGGAACTGCTCGGCCAGGCGTGCGTCTTCGGCCAGATCGGCGAAGGCGATTTCCGGCTCGATCATCCAGAACTCCGCCAGATGACGGGTGGTGTTGGAGTTCTCGGCACGGAAGGTCGGGCCGAAGGTGTAGACCTTGCTCAGCGCCAGGCAGTAGGCCTCGACGTTCAGCTGGCCGGACACGGTCAGGAAGGTTTCCTTGCCGAAGAAGTCGCGGCTGAAATCCACCTCGCCCTTTTCGTTGCGCGGCAGGTTGGCCATGTCCAGGGTCGAGACCCGGAACATCTGGCCGGCACCTTCGGCATCGGACGTGGTCACGATCGGGGTGCTGATCCAGTTGAAGCCGTTCTGGTGGAAGAAGCGGTGCACGGCCTGGGCCAGGCAGTTGCGGATGCGGGTGACCGCACCGAACAGGTTCGTGCGCGGACGCAGGTGCGCCACTTCCCGCAGGAATTCCGGGCTCATCGGCTTGGGCTGGATCGGGTAGGTCAGCGGGTCTTCGACGAGGCCCACGATCTCGATGTCGCTGGCCTGGATCTCGAAGGACTGGCCCTTGCCCTGGGATTTGACCAGGGTGCCGCGGGCGATCACCGAGCAGCCCGGGGTCAGGCTCTTGATGTCGTCGAAGTTGGCCAGGGTGTCATTGGCCACCACCTGGATGGGGGCGAAGCAGGAGCCATCGGTGACATTGACGAAGGCAAGCGCCGCAGAGCCGCGCACCGTGCGGACCCATCCGCGTACTGTTGCCTCGCCGCCTTCCGGGATCTTCCCGGCAAGCGCATGTTCAACGCTGACCACCGTCATGACTTGAATCCTCTATTGATCGACTCGATCTCTGAACACGGAGTTTAACGGGTGCGGTGTTCGGCTTGCGAGGCATTTCTCGCGTCCCCCGGGGCTGCGCGCCGTGTGAACCGCAGCTGCGGCCGCCGAGGCCGGGCCGCGCCATACCCTCTATAATGATCACGATCCGCTGGAGTTGCCCGTCATGGCCGTAAGCCTTACCCCTGTTGCCTTTGCCCGTGTGCAGAAGTTCGTCGAACAGACCCCCGGTGCGCTGGGCCTGCGTTTCGGCGTAACCCGCACCGGCTGTTCCGGCTGGGGGCACATCACCGATCTGGCCCGCGATGAGCGCGAAGGCGACACCGTTTTCGAGCAGGATGGGGTCCGCATCTATGTGGATGCCACCAGCCTGGCGCTGGTGGACGGCACCGAGATCGACTTCGGCAAGCACGGGCTGAGCGAGACCTTCACGTTCAGGAACCCGAACGCGACCGCCGAATGCGGCTGCGGCGAGAGCTTCACGACCGAGGCCGACAAGGCCTGATCGCCCGCGCGCCGGGCCTGTTCTGCCTGCCCGGCTTGCCTGCAACCCCTTCTGCTGCCACAATGCGCGGCTTCCTGCCTGATTCCGGGCAGGACCCTTGCCCCACCGCGTTCACCTGCGGGGGGCTGTCCGGCCCTCAAAGGGCCACATCCGAAAGGTAAAAACACATGAGTCGTCATTACGAAGTCGTGTTCCTGGTCCATCCGGACCAGAGCGAACAGGTCCCGGCCATGATCGAGCGCTACAAGGCGCTGGTCGAGAACGGCAACGGCACCATCCACCGTCTGGAAGATTGGGGCCGTCGTCAGCTGGCTTACCCGATCCAGAACCTGGTGAAGGCCCACTACGTCATGCTCAACATCGAGTGCGACCAGGCCGTGCTGAGCGAGCTGGTGGAAAGCTTCCGCTTCAACGACGCCGTGCTGCGCAACCTCGTCATCAAGCGTGACGAAGCTGACACCGAGCAGTCGCTGATCATGAAGAGCAAGGACGAGAAGGGTGACAAGCCCGAGCGTGGCGAGCGTCGTCGTCGTGATGACGAAGAAGGTGAAACCACCCCCGCCGCCGCTGACACCGATGCCGGCGATGACGCCGCTTCGGCCGCTTAAGGAGCACTGACATGTCCAAGTTCTTCCGTCGTCGCAAGTTCTGCAAGTTCACGGCCGAAGGTGTCAAGGAGATCGATTACAAAGATCTCAACACCCTGCGCCAGTACCTCACCGAGAACGGCAAGATCGTGCCGAGCCGCGTGACCGGTACCAAGTCGAAGTACCAGCGCCAGCTGGCAACGGCCGTCAAGCGCGCCCGTTTCCTGGCCCTGATTCCGTACACCGACAACCACGACGTCTGATGAAGGCAGGCGGCCTTCCGGCCGCCGCTTTCGCGGATCCTGCCGCCCGCGCTGTAAAGCGTCGGGCGGTTTCAGGATTCGCCGTTCGGATATTCGGACAGCCATCCGCTGCGGGGCCTGAGCCTCGCTAACGAATACATATTTGGAGCTACACCATGAAGCTGATTCTTCTTCAGAAGGTCACCAACCTCGGCGGTCTGGGCGATCTGGTCGACGTGAAGCCGGGCTACGGCCGCAACTTCCTCGTCCCGACCGGCAAGGCCGTTCCGGCCACCGCGACCAACGTGGCGGAGTTCGAAGCCAAGCGCGCTGATTACGAAGCCAAGGCCCAGTCGATCCACGCTGACGCCGAAGCCCGCAAGGCGAAGCTGGAAGGCAAGAGCGTCACGATCGCTGCGAACGCTTCGACCGAAGGCAAGCTGTACGGTTCGGTTGGCCCGCGCGATATCGCCGAAGCCTTCACCGCTGCCGGCCTGCCGCTGGAAAAGAGCGAAGTGATCCTGGGCGAAGGCGCCTTCCGCAACGTAGGCGAGTACGAGGTGACTGTTCACCTGCACGCCGACGTGGAAACCACCGTCAAGGTGGTTGTGGAAGCCGAAAAGGCCTGATCCCTGCCGAAAGGCGGGAGTCACTGAAACGGGCGCCCGCGAGGGTGCCCGTTTTTGTTTGTGGCAACGGCAGCGGCAACGGCAGCGGCAGCGGCAGCGGCAATGGCAGCGGCAACGGCTTGGCGCCTTGATGACATCGGTGGGAGGGCGCCGGGTAGCCTGGGCCGGGACCCGCCGTAAACCCGTCCCTGG
>DMZT01000037.1 GCA_003484865.1 Stenotrophomonas sp. | reverse complement strand
GTTGGTCGGCTGCGGGAACACGGTAGAGCCGACCGTTGGTCGGCTGCGGGAACATGGAAGAACCGACCGTTGGTCGGCTGCGGGAACACGGTAGAGCCGACCGTTGGTCGGCTGCGGGAACATGGTAGAGCCGACCGTTGGTCGGCTGCTCTTCGAGCCGGGATACGGCAGCCGACGCGCTTTGGGCAGCCGACCAACGGTCGGCTCTACCCGTGCGGCGGGTCAGTCGAACAGGGCCTGGATCGCGGCCAGGCCCGCGCTGGCGCGCTCTTTCTTGCGCGCGGCATCGGCGACGGGGTCAGCACCGTCGCGCTGCATTTCCTCGGCGGGTATCTCATCGAAGAAACGGCTGGGCTTGAGCCGCACGTGCTCGCCGAACTTGCGGGTGAGCTTGCTGTAACTCATCCACAGCTGCACCTTGGCGCGGGTGATA
Source organism: Stenotrophomonas sp. (assembly GCA_003484865.1). Classification (GTDB taxonomy): domain Bacteria; phylum Pseudomonadota; class Gammaproteobacteria; order Xanthomonadales; family Xanthomonadaceae; genus Stenotrophomonas. The sequence continues at coordinate 5,174 of DMZT01000037.1, read as the reverse complement.
CCCACGTACAACAGACGCCGCTCTTCCTGCAGGTTGCCTTCGTCCAGGCTGACCTGGTGTGGCAGTACGCCGTCCTCGCAGCCGATGATGAACACGTACGGGAATTCCAGGCCCTTGGAGGCGTGCATGGTCATCATCCGCACCTGGTTGCCGCCGTCGTCCTTGTCGTTGCGCGAGAGCAAGGCCAGCTGCGCGGCCAGATCCGCCGTGGAGGCACCCCGCGGGCCGCCTTCGAACCACTGCGCCAGTTCTTCCAGGTTGCCGAGGCGGCGCTGGTAGACCGACTCTTCCTTGCACGCACTGCGCAGGTCCGAGACCAGCCCGGAATCCTTCACCAGCTTGCGCACCAGATCGCCGGAGCTGAGCTTGGGCATTTCCGCGCGCAGGTCGCGCAGGATATCGGTGAAGCGGCTCAGCCCGTTGGCCGCGCGCGGTGGCAGCTGCGAGAGCGCCCCGATCGCTTCGGCGGCATGCGCCATCGGCAGGTCTTTTTCCGAGGCCAGCTCGGCCAGCTTGGCCAGCGTGCCGGCACCCACTTCGCGCTTGGGTGACTGCACCGCACGCATGAACGCCGTATCGTCATCCGGGTTCACCAGCAGACGCAGCCAGGACAGCGTGTCCTTGACCTCCTGCCGTTCCAGGAACGCGGTGCCGCCGGTGATGTGGTACGGCGCACGCACCAGCTGCAGCGCTTTTTCCAGCGGCCGCGACTGGAAATTGCCGCGGAACAGGATGCAGAAATCGCTCCACGGAATCTTCTTGGAGGTGGCCAGGAAGGAGATTTCCGCCGCGACCTTTTCCGCTTCGTGCTCGCTGTTGCGGCACTCCCACACACGGATGCGCTCGCCGTCGGCCTGGTCGCTCCACAGCTTCTTGAGGTGTTCGTGCGGGTTGTTGGCGATCAGCGCGTTGGCCGCGCGCAGCACGCGGTTGGAGCAGCGGTAGTTCTGCTCCAGCTTGATGATTTCCAGCGCAGGATAATCGCGCGCCATCTGCTGCAGGTTTTCCGGGTTCGCACCGCGCCAGGCGTAGATCGACTGATCGTCATCGCCCACGCAGGTGAAGTTGCCCTTGCTGCCGGCCAGCTGCTTGAGCAGCCGGTACTGCGCATCGTTGGTGTCCTGGCATTCGTCGACCAGCAGGTAGCCGATGCGTTCGCGCCAGGCGATGGCGATCTCCGGATTCTCTTCCAGCACCTGCACCGGCAGGCGGATCAGATCATCGAAATCGACCGCGTTGAACGCAGTCAGGCGCAGCTGGTAGCGCTCGTAGACGCTGGCCGCTTCCTTCTCGCGCGTGCTGCGCGCCGCGGCCATCGCCTGCTCGGGTGAGAGGCCGGCGTTCTTGGCGCGCGAGATCAGGTTCTTCACGTCCTCGATGTCGTCCGGCTTGGCCCCGTACATCAGGTCCTTGACCTGCGCGGTCGAATCGTCGGCATCGAAGATCGAAAAGCCGCGCTTGAGCCCGACGGCCGCATGTTCAATCTGCAGGAACTTCAGCCCCAGCGCGTGGAACGTACAGATCGTCACTTCATCGGCGTCGTCACCGCGCAGGCGCTTGGCCACGCGCTCGCGCATTTCCTTGGCCGATTTGTTGGTGAAGGTGATCGCCGCGATCCGCCGCGCCGGGTAGCGCTTGCTGGCGATCAGCTGGCCAATCTTCTCCACGATCACGCGCGTCTTGCCGCTGCCCGCGCCCGCAAGCACCAGCAGAGGACCTTCGCAGTGCATCACTGCCGCGTGTTGGGGAGGATTGAGACCGTGCATGCCATCTCCAGGGGAGGGGCATTGTACCGGGCCTTGGTCAGCCCGCATCGACGTGCCACCAGCCGGATTGACGCCTTCACGGGGCTGGGGTATCCATTGTCCCGATCAACGCAGAGGACGCGACGCATGGCAATCGTCAGGAAGGCAAGCCGGGTATGCACCATGATCGCCGCCCTGGCCGCGCTGCCAGCGTGGGGGCAGTCGAGTCAGCCGGACCTGCGCGCGCAGGATGCGCAGGACACCCACACCTTTCTGGCCAGCCATCCTGACCTGCGCTACCGCAAACTCGGCAAGGAGGCGCAGGCGCGTGGCCGCCTCGAAGAGGCGCGGCGCTTTTACCGGCTCGGCGCGCGCCATGCCGACAAGTTGTCCCAGGCCGCGCTTGCCGAGATGTGGTGGAACGGCCAGGGCGGCGATCAGGATCGGGCCCTGGCCTATGCCTGGATGGACCTGGCGGCCGAGCGCGGGACCGAATTCCTCCTGGTGCTGCGTGAGCGGTACTGGGCCGCGCTGACCCCGGACGAACAGACCCGCGCAGTGCAGCAAGGCCAAGCCCTGTACGCGGAGTTCGGAGACACGGTCGCCCAGCCCCGACAGGAGCGTGAGCTGCGTCGTGGCCTGCTTGAGGTCACTGGCAGCCGCACCGGCTGGGTCGGAGGCATGCGCATGCTGGTCCGCGATGATCGTGGCAAGCGTTACGTGGAACCGGACGTGTTCTATCGGGACGAATACTGGCAGCCTGACCAGTACTGGCACTGGCAGGCACAGCAACTGGAGGCCGCCGGGCGTACCATCGGCACCGGCAGCGTCGAGGTCGGCATCCCCACCGCCGTACCCGGTTCCCAGGACTGAATGAACACGGCACCATGCCCGGGCGCCCGAGCGGATAAAATCCCGGCATGGCCAAGCTCTATTTCTATTATTCGGCGATGAACGCCGGCAAGACCACCACCCTGCTGCAGTCGGCGCACAACTACCGCGAGCGGGGCATGCGCGTGGCCATCCTGACCCCACGGCTGGATGATCGCGCCGGGCGCGGCGTAGTGGCCTCGCGGATCGGCCTGAAGGCCGACGGGATCGCGTTCCAGCAGGACACCGACCTGCAGCAGCTGATCGCCGAGGACATCGCCACGCACGGCCTGCTGGGCTGCGTCCTCGTCGATGAGGCGCAGTTCCTGACCCGCAGCCAGGTCTGGCAGCTCAGCGAGGTGGTCGACCAGATGCGCATCCCGGTGCTGTGCTACGGCCTGCGCACCGATTTCCGCGGCGAGCTGTTCGAAGGCAGCCAGTACCTGCTGGCCTGGGCCGACGAGATGCAGGAGATCAAGACGATCTGCCACAGCGGCAAGAAGGCCACGATGACCGTGCGCGTGGACGAGCACGGCCACGCGGTGCAGGACGGGCCGCAGGTGGAGATCGGCGGCAACGAGCGCTATGTGTCGGTGAGCCGCGCGGAGTTCAAGAAGATCACGCGCGGCGAGGGAAGAATCGACCCGGCACAGGCCCCGCTGCCGCTTTGATCAGTACAACGTGCGCTCCGGCGCACCCTTCGGCGGCGGGCTGTACTGGTACAGCCAGGTTTCGGTCAGCGTCTTGCCGCCACTGCGCAGGTACAGGCGGATGTCGATCTGCTCGGTGGAATCGTCTGGCGGCACCAGATCGAACATGGCGCGGTAGCCCTTGATCTCGCGCAGCGGGCGGGCCGAAACGATCTCGGTGCGGCCACGGCTGACCTGGACCACGGCTTCCACCTCACCCTTGTCGATCAACGCGGCCAGTTCGCCGCCTTCGAAATCGACCGCGAAGCGCCAGGAGAAGTACTCGCGCCGCTTGCCGATCACCCCGCCCAGGCCGGTGCGGCTGGCCACGCAGTGTGCCAGCGGCGTACGCGCCGGCGGCTCGGCGCCCCAGTACAGGCGGTAGCCGAGCAGCAGCTCCTGGCCCGGCTGCGGCTTGGCCTCGGGATTCCAGAACGCCACGATGTTGTCGAAGGTTTCATCCACGGTCGGGATTTCGACCAGCTGCACCGAGCCCTTGCCCCACTGCCCCTTCGGTTCCACCCACAGGCACGGGCGCTTCTCGTAGAAGACGCCGTCGTCCTGGTAGTGATCGAAATTGCGGTCGCGCTGGAGCAGGCCGAAGCCGCGCGGGTTGTTGTCCACGAACATGTTGAAGCGCAGGTGGTACGGGTTGCACAGCGGCCGCCAGATCCATTCACCGGCCCCGGTCCACATCGACAGGCCGTCGGTATCGTGGATCTCCGGGCGCCAGTCCCAGGCCATGCGGCGGTCGTTCTCGCCCACCTGGTACATGCTGGTGCACGGGGCGATGCCGAGCCGCTCGATCGCCTTGCGCGGGTACAGCGCGCAGTCGATGTCCATCAGCAGCACATCGCCGTTGGTGATCGCAAAGCGGTAGGCGCCGGTGGTGCTCGGCGAATCCAGCAGGGCGTACACCACCAGCGTGTTGGAGTCGGCCGCCGGCTGCTCGAGGTAATAGGCGATGAAATCCGGGAACTCCTCGGGCTTGCCCGTGCCGGTATCGATCGCCAAACCGCGCGCGGACTGGCCGTACTGGCCCTCTTTGCCGACTGCGCGGAAATAGCTGGCCCCCAGGAATGCGGCGAAGTCGCGGTCGGTGTCCTTGCGGGTGTTGAGACGGAAACCGGCAAAGCCCAGGTCGGCCGGCAGATGGCTGCCCTTCAGGCCACTCTTGCCGTAGTCGAACGCGGCGCCGTCGTAGGCCAGCTCCTGCGCCTTGCCGTCGGTCACGTCGAACATCCGCACCGGCGAGTGGAAGTACAGGCCGAGGTGGAAGAACTTGGCCTGGTAGCGACCGGGCTGGTCGGCCCACAGCGCGTGATCCTGGCGGTACTGGATCGACTGGTACTGATCCCAGTCCAGCGCTTCGACCGGACCCGGCAGGGTGCGCTTGTGGCTCTGGTAGGCGGCCTGGGACAGCGCGCGGGCCTGCCCCTTCAGCGAGGCGAAATCGAACGGCTGCGGCTCGCCCAGCCGGCGCAGGCCGACCTGGTTGCCCTGCGCGGCACACGCCGGCAGTGCAGGCAGGCCGAAGGCGGCCAGGGCCACGGAGGCATTGCGGAGGAAGTCGCGTCGTTGCATGCAGGCAGCGATGGCAAGGGAGGGCCGGCCATCATAGGCACGCAGACGTTAATTCGCCGAGGTGAATGCGCGGCGGCGTTCAGCCAGCGTGCTCAGGGGCGGCCGCGATCTGCGCCGGTGCGCATGCCTGCCGCATCTGGTTCACCTCCTGCAGCAGCTGCCCACCCTGCGGCCACTGTGCCTGCAGCTCCTGCTGCAGCTGCCCCAGCGCCTCACGCGCACGCGCCGGTGCGCTCGTGCAGTCCAGCTCCGCCATCGCGGCGCGGGCGCGCCAGCGCAGGACGCG
>DMZT01000465.1 GCA_003484865.1 Stenotrophomonas sp. | reverse complement strand
GCAGCGCATCCAGCGCGCCGTACTGCATGTCCACGATGTACTGGGCGGTCGGGTTGTCGTAGACCATGCCGATCAGGAACGAGCGGCGGAATGCCAGCCCGCGGGCCAGCGGGTCCGGCGTGTAACCGACCTCGCGCATCAGTGCCTCAACCTTCTCGCGCGTGTCCTTACGCACCAGCGGCGAGTTGTTGATGATGCGCGAGACGGTCTTCTTCGATACCCCGGAAAGACGCGCGATGTCGTTGATCGTGGCGGCCTTGCCTTTGGTCAATCCGTGCGGCGACGGATCGGTTTTGCTGCGCAATGACATGTCGTTCAAACCGGGGATGAGTCAAGGGATTCTAGCGGGGAGCTCAATCGAGGGCGCGGTAGCGGAAATTCCGGAACTCGACCTTGCCGTCGCCGGCAGCATAGATCGCCGGCTTCAGGGCCAGGAACTTGCCCGCCACATTGTGATGGTAGCCGGAGACTTCCATCTGAACCGGGTACTTCTGCCAGGTTTTGCCGTCGGTGCTGGAGTGGATGGTGACGATATGGCGGTTGTTGGTCACCCGCAGCCACAGCGTGCCGCCGGTGGCGCTGGGGGCCAGCCGGGTGGGGCGCTCCTCGCCGTAGCGGTGCATGATGAACTTCTCGCCGTTGCTGCCCACGCCCACATACAGGCGGTCGCTGTAGTAGAGCAGGGCCCCGCCCACCGCGCCCGGGGCGATCTCCATCTCGACCTCGAACTGGTAGGCCTTGTCGCCGGCGATGGCGGTCAGCGGCGAGCTGTCGCGCGGGGTGCTGCCCTTGCCCTGCAGCACCATGCCCTTGCCGGTGAAGGCCAGGCGCTTGTACTCGTCCTGGGCCGGGTTGAAGAACGACCACTGCGCACCGAGCGTGCTGCCGCGGAAATCGTCGGACAACGCCATGCCGTGCTGGCCGACCGAGGTACCCGACGGCTTGGCGAGCGGCTGGCCGAGGTCGCCGCCCTTGGCCACGAACCAGCCATCGGCGGTCCATTCGATCGGCTCCAGCAGGGCCTGGCGGCCCAGCGTCCAGTACCCGTTCTCGTAGCCGTGATACATCATCCACCAGCGCCCGTCGGTGCCTTCGATCACCGTGGCATGGCCGCGCGACCACCACGGCTCGGCGGCCGACTGGGTACGCATGATCGGGTTGTTCGGCGCATTCACCCACGGGCCGTGGATCGAGCGCGAGCGCGCGGTGATCACCATGTGCCCGGTCGGCGGGCCGGCGGTGCCACCCACGGCGGTGGTCATGTAGTACCAGCCATCGCGGAAGTTGATCTTCGGGCCTTCCTGCGCATAGGCCTCCACGTCCCAGCTTTCCGGGTACTTCCAGCCGTCGTAGACGTGCTTGGGCGTGCCGACCACGCTCAGGCCGTCATCGGCCAGCTGCACGTAGTCGCCACCGCTGAGGAACAGGTAGCGCTTGCCGTCTTCGCCCACCGCATGGCCGGGATCGATGTAGCTGCCCAGGCCGATATCGATGGGCTCGCTCCACGGGCCCTTGATGCTGTCGGCCCAGACCACGAAGTTGCTGCGGGTCTCGCCGGTGCGGGCCGGGAAATAGATGTAATAGCGGCTGCCGTGCTTGACGATGTCCGGCGCCCAGATCGCACCGACGTTCTTGGTGATCGCGTGGCCCAGCGGCTGCCAGTTGACCAGATCGCGCGAGTGCCAGATCGGCAGGCCGGGGTAGGCATCGAACGAGGACAAGGTGAGGTAGTAGTCCTCCCCATCCTTGAGCACGGAAGGATCCGGGCGATCACCGGCGAACACCGGGTTGAGGAAGGTGCCGTTGCCCAGATCGGCCTGGCGCTGGTTCTCGATCCCGCGCGTCCAGTGGGTGGCCGGCTCGGCGGCGTGGCCGGCGCCGGCCAGCAGCAGGCAGGCAGTGGCGAAGCTCGCCAGGGTCTTCCTCAGGTGCATCGTCTTTCTCCCTTGAACGTATCGTGGGCCGGCCGCGCTCAGCGCGCCCCGGGCCCGGCAAGACGCTGTTGCCAGCGTGGGTACTCGGTGGTGATCAGGGCCTGCGGCCAGGTGCCGTACCAGTGATAGCCGGTGCGGCGCTCGCGCGGGATGTCGTTGAACGTGGCGACGCGTTCGCCCTCGCGGTTGGCCAGCAGCACGCCACTGTCGTGCAGGTCGTGGAAGCGGCCCCACAGCAGCGACGCGCCCGGATCGGCGACCAGGCGGCGGTCGACCGTGGTGCGATGGAACTGGAACTGCGCGGGGGTGGTTTCGAAGGTCTCCAGCCGCCACCCGGTCAACGCATGCGCCTGGAACCACGCCATCGCGGCGTGGACCGAGGCGACCACCTCCGGCGCGGGATCGGGGATCGACATCAGGTAGCGGACCACGCCGACACTCTCGTCGGTGACCAGCGCCGGCAGCTCGAACTTCCGGCCCTGCGCGGGCAGCAAGGTGGTGCGGTCGTACTGCCCGGCCCAGATCGTCGGCACGCCGTCCTGGCGCACCTGCAGGCGCAGCAGGCAGGCATCGCCGGCGGTCACGGCCGCGTCCACGCGGGCACGCTGACCGGCCGTGATGAAGCCGAACGCCGGCTCGCGCTGGATGCGCCGCAGCGTGGTCAGCACGCCACTGGTGACGTCGTCAGCGAACGTGATGTGGCCGTGGTACGCGGTGCGCGAGGGCACCGAATGCGGCCAGCCACCACAGCCGGGGATCTGCTCGGCGAGGATGAAGTCCAGCCCGCGCACCGCCGCGTCGCGGTAGCGGGCATCGCCGCTGCGCGCGAAGGCGTCGGCCAGGTAGCTGACCTGGGTGTAGATGTTGCGGTTGTCGAAGCTGCCGCCGGGCGTGGCCTGGTCGGCCAGCACCTGTGCCCTGGCGGCATCATCGAGGATCCGCTGCGGATCCTGGTTGACCGCCCAGCCCCCACCACGCCGCTGCAGCACGACCAGGTTGTCGGCGATCTGCCGGTACTGATCAGGGGAGTAGCGCGGGTAGTCCGTGCCATGCCCGCTCTGCCAATGGTGGATGCCGTCCTGGAAGCCGCGCAGCGGGATGTCCTGGCCCTGCGCCATGACGGCGCAGGGCAGGGCGATCCACAGCAGGGCTGCCAGCCGCCGCACGCTTACGCGCGCAGCAGGGCAGGCAGCCACAGCGACATTTCCGGGAAGAAGGTGACGATCAACAGCACGCCCAGCGCGGCGAACCAGAACGGCCAGATCGAGCGCATGCTCTCACCGACGCTGATCTTGCCGATTGCCGTACCGATGAACAGCACCGAGCCCACCGGCGGCGTCACCAGGCCCAGGCCACCGGTCAGCACCAGCACCAGGCCGAAGTGGATCGGATCGATGCCGTAGGCCTTGGCCACCGGCAGGAAGATCGGCGTGCAGATCAGGATCATCGGCGCCAGGTCCATGAAGGTGCCCAGCAGCAACAGCATGATCACGATCATCAGCAGCACCATGAACTGGCTGTGCGCGAACGACTGCAGGAAGTTGACCGCGGCCGAGGGCACTTCGAGATAGGCCAGCAGCCAGCCGAACACGGCCGCCGTGGCGATCACGAACAGGATCACACCGGTGCTGCGCGCGGCATGGGTGACCGTGCCGAGGAACTCGCGCCAGTCGAGCTGGCGGTACAGCACGGTGGTCACCAGCAGCGCGTAGACCACGGCGATCGCCGCGCTCTCCACCGCGGTGAAGATGCCGGCCCGGATACCGATGAAGATCAGCGCCACCAGGCCCAGGCCAGGCAGCGCCGAGACCAGGCGCAGCAGCACCGCACGCCAGCCCGGGAAGATCTCCACGCCGTAACCGCGGCGGCGTGCCACCAGATAACCGGTGATCATCAGCACGACCGTCATCAGCAGCGCCGGCACGATACCGGCCGCGAACAGATCGGCGATCGACAGGCCACCACCGGCCGCGGCCGAGAACAGGATCAGGTTGTGCGACGGCGGCACCAGCAGCGCGACCAGCGCGGCGGTGATGCTGACGTTGACCGCGAAGTCACGGTCGTAACCGCGCTTGACCATCTGCGGAATCATCGTGCCGCCGACCGCCGAGACATCGGCGATGGCCGAGCCGGACACACCGCCGAAGAACAGCGAGGACAGGATCGAGACCTGGCCCAGGCCACCGCGCATGCGACCGACCAGCGACGAGGCCAGCGAGATCAGACGCTCGGAGATGCCGCCGCGCATCATGATTTCACCGGCGAAGATGAACAAGGGAATGGCGATCAGCGAGGCCGACCCGGTACCGGCGGAGATCTGCTGGACCAGCACCAGCGTCGGCAGATCCAGGTACCACAGCGTGGCCAGGGCGGCGGCGGCCAGCGCGAACGCGACCGGCACACCGAGCAGCAACAGCACCGCGAACACGGTGAAAAGAATGGTAATACCCATGACTCAGCGATCTCCCTCGGCAACGGCATCGGCCGGCCGTACAGCCAGCGCCATCTGGTTCACGGCGAAGATCGCCATCAAGGCGCCACCGATCGACAGGGGCAGGTAGTTGATGCTCTGCGGCAGGTGGGCGCCGGCGGCCTTGATATCCAGGCCGTCCATCAGCAGCACCGCCGCCCACCAGGCGATGACCACGCCGAGCACGGCCACCACCAGCGCGGCGAACACATCGACGGCGCGGCGCAGGCCCGGGCCCATGTGCGCGGCCAGCAGGAAGAAACCGAAGTGGCGGCGGGTATGCACACCGGTGGCCGCACCCAGGCTCATCGCCGTGGCCAGCAGCAGCAGCGTGACCGGCTCGGTCCAGCTGGGCGAATCATTGATCACATAGCGGGCGAACACCTGCCAGCCCTGCACCACCACCAGGCCCAGCAGGGCGATGACGGCAATGTAGATCGCCACATCGGCGATGACGTTGAGCAGGCGCTGCGGCGCGGTGGGGGTGATGACGGTTTCGGAAGTCGAGTCGGACATCGCGTCGGGGCCTCAGGCGAAGTCGCGGATGCGACGGGTGAGGGCGGCCAGCTCCGGCTGCTGCAGGTAACGCTGCAGGAGCGGATCGGCGGCCTTGCGGAAGGCCGGCATGTCGACCTCGTTGAACTTGATGCCGAAGTCGGCCACGGCCTGGCGGGCGGTGTTTTCCGAGGCATCCCACTGCTCGCGCATCACCTGCACCGATTCACGCGCGGTCTCGATCACCAGGGTACGGTCGGCCGGACTCAGCGCATCGAAGCTCTGGCGCGACATCAGCAGCACGTCCGGTGCATAGGAGTGATCGCTCTGCGACCAGTAGTGCGCGGCCTCGAAATGACGGCTGGAATGGAAGCTGCGCATGTTGTTTTCCGCACCGTCGATCATGTGCGTTTCCATGCCCGAGAAGGTGTCGCCCAGCGACATCGGGGTCGGGTTGGCACCGAGCAGGCGCATCAGCTGGATGAAGATGTCCGAGGACGCCACGCGCAGCTTGAGGCCGTGCAGGTCCTTGGGCTCCACGATCGGGTGCTTGGTGTTGTAGAAGCAGCGCGCGCCGGAATCGTAGATGGCCAGGCCGACCAGATCGCGCGTTTCAAAGCCCTGCAGGACCGTATCGGCGACGCCGCCGTCGAGCGCGCGGCGCATATGCGCCACCGACTCGAACACATACGGCAGGCACAGGCCCTGGGTCAGCGGAAACGCGTTGTTGAGCGCGCCGGAGTAGACGCGGGTGATATCGATGGCGCCGAAGCGGGCCATGTCGATCGCCTCCGACTCACGGCCCAGCTGGCCGGAGTGATACTGGCGCAGCCGCAGCCGGCCGCCGGTTTTTTCTTCCAGCGTCTTCCCGATCCATTTCACCGCGGTGACGGTGGGGTAGTCGGCGACGTGGACGTCGGTGGCGGTCAACAGCTGCGCACCGGCCGGTGCGGCGTTGGATGACCGCGAACAGGCTGTCAGCGCGGGCGCGGCAAGCGCGCCCAGACTGGTAGCCAGGAAACTTCTGCGAGTGAACATCTGCGCCCTCCCAAGCGTGCTCGCCATGTCCGCGCGGTCAACCGGCGGCGATGGCCTTGCAGGTAATGTCGCCGTAACCGACGAAACGGATCAATGCTTCCTGGCCCACGGCGATGTCGTGGATGCCGGTCGCGTTCCCACTGGCGATCAGATCGCCGGCCTTCAACGGGCGGCCACGCTGCGCCGAGCGGCCCAGGGCGAACGCATAGGCGGTGCGCAGGCCGCCGGGCAGCAGGGTCGCGCCACCGGTGCCGACCACCTGGCCTTCGATGCGGGTTTCCGCACGCAGGTCGGCGTCGTCCAGGCGGGTCCAGTCCGGGATTTCCGGGCCGAGCACCAGGCCGTTGTTGTTGCCGAAGTCCGACACCACCACGCGCGGGCCGAGCTTGTTGATCGTCGCCAGCGGGCTGCTGGCCACCTCAACGCCGATGAACAGCTTGGCGGCCAGCGCCTCGGCTTCTTCCGGGGTCCAGTGCAGCTTGTCCGCCGGGGCGTCTTCCTGCAGCTGGATCACGTACTCGGCCTCGACCGCGCCGAAGCCACCGACGAACACCGGAATCTCGACTGTTCCACCGGTAGCATTCCAGAGCTGACGCGAGAAAATCGGCCCCAGCAGACGGTCGTCGCCGGAGACATCGCGGCGCTCGGCAGCGATGTAGCCGACCTTCCAGCCGACCACCTGGTCGTCCCACAGCGCGATGGCCTGGTCCTGTACCTGATAGGCCGTGACCAGGTCTTCCGGGATGGTTCCCGGGAAATCGGGCAGGGATTGGCCGTGTTGGCGGGCGCTGACGAAGTGCCGGGCGATCTCGCCCAACCCCTGGTCGGGCAGGTCCTGTTTGCCGTGGTCGTTGCTCAAGCGGGTCTCCCGGAAAAATTGTTGCACTGCCAATCGACAGTGGCTGGATGAGCTGTATATGGTAAACCGGTGTCATTGGCAATGTGCAGCGCATCAGAACGGCTGCCGGTCAGGCACGATGCCTGTTCCCCTTGCCCGAAGGACGTACCCGGATGCGCCGCTTCCTCGCGTTGCCCATGCTCACTCTCCTGCTGCTGGTCGGCGGTCTGGCCCACGCGTCCGAGCGTGCCGTACCGGAGACCGAACCGGCCCTCGGCGACCCGGACCGCATCGCGCTCTGGCCGGACGGCCGGGTGCCGGGTGAATCCGGCCCGGCCGCCGTGCCCAACGTGATCGAGCGCAGCCGCGATCCGGCGCTGCCGGACCGTTACATCGACAACGTCAGTGCGCCTTACCTGGTGGTGTACCGACCGGCGCGCCCGAATGGCACCGCCCTGCTGGTGGTGCCGGGCGGCGGCTATCAGCGCATCGTGCTCGACAAGGAAGGCACCGCGCTGGTGCCGGCGTTCGTCGAGCAGGGTGGGGTGACCCTGTTCGTGCTGCGTTACCGGCTGCCGGCCGGCCGCAGTGATCGCCAGGCCGCACTGGCCGATGCCCAGCGTGCGATGCGGGTGATCCGCGCCGATGCTGCGCGATGGCAGATTGATCCGCAGCGCATCGGGGTGATGGGCTTCTCGGCCGGCGGGCACGTTGCCGCGCGGTTGAGCAACGGCTTCGATGCACCGGTGTATCCGCACCGCGACGCCATCGATGCGCTCAGCGCACGCCCGGATGTCGCGTTGCTGATCTACCCGGTGATCGACATGGGCACGCATGCGCATACCGGCTCGCGTTCGCGCCTGCTCGGGCCGCATCCGGACAGCACGCTGCAGCAGCACTTCTCGATGCAGGACCAGGTCCGCGCCGATACCCCGCCGACCTTCCTGCTGCATGCGCAGGACGACAACGTGGTCTCGGTGCACAACAGCCTGGTGTATTACCAGGCGCTGCTGCGCGCCGGCGTCACCACCGAAATGCACCTGTTCCCGTTCGGTGGCCACGGCTTCGGCGTGCGCATCCCGGCCGGTCTGACCGTTGCGCAGTGGCCCGAGCTGGCCCTGCGCTGGATCCCTTCGCGCCACACGGAGCCCGCGCGCCATGAGTGAGTCCCCCGCCGACCTGCAGCGTCGACGCTTTCTGCGCGACAGCGCGCGCTACGCCCTGATGCTGGGTGCCACCAGCCTGCCGCTGATGCCGGCGTTCGCCGGCGCGCCCGGGCCGCGCGATGACGCCTCACCGCTGGCCCGGGTACGCAGTGGCCGGGTGCGCGGACAACGGGAGCAGGGGGTGAATGTGTTCCGCGGCATCCCCTATGGGGCCGACACCGCGCCCCGGCGGTTCCAGCCGGCGCTGCCCGAGATGGCCTGGCGTGGCGTGCGCGATGCGCTGGACTATGGCAACGCCGCCCCGCAGACCGGCAAGGAAGGGCCGGGCAGCGAAGACTGTCTCTACCTCAACGTGTGGACCCCGGCGCTGCGCGACGGCGGCAAGCGGCCGATCGTGTTCTACATCCATGGCGGCGCGTACAACAACGGCTCCGGCAGCGACCCGCTGTACGACGGCAGCGCGTTGTGCCGGCGCGGCGACGTGGTCGTGGTCACGGTCAACCATCGGCTCAACGTGTTCGGCTATCTGTACCTGGCGCAGCTGGGCGATGCGCGCTTCGCCGACTCGGGCAATGTCGGCCAGCTCGACCTGGTCCAGGCGCTGCACTGGGTGCGCCAGCATGCCGCCGAATTCGGGGGCGATGCCGACAACATCACCGTGGTCGGGCAGTCCGGCGGCGGCGCCAAGATCGCCACGCTGATGGCCATGCCGGCCGCGCGCGGTTTGTTCCAGCGCGCCTGGACCATGAGTGGGCAGCAGGTCACCGCGGCCGGCCCGCGGGCGGCCACCCAGCGCGCGCACATCGCGATGCAGGCGGTAGGCGCGGCCGACGCCGAGGCGCTGCGCACGATGCCGATGGAGGCACTGCTGGCCGCCACCCGTGCGCGCGACCCGTCGCGCGTGGAGAACAGCAGCCTGTATGTCGGGCCGGTGCTCGACGGGCGTGCGTTGCCGGTGCATCCGTTCTGGCCGGAGGCGCCCGCGCAGTCCGCCGGGATTCCGATGGTGATCGGCAACACCCACGATGAGACCCGCGCCTTCCTCGGCAACGACCCGGCCAATTTCGCGCTGACCTGGGAGACGCTGCCGGCCAAGCTGGAAAAAGAGCAGTACGTGGACCTGCTGCCCTCGGTGGTGATCGCCGAGTACCGCCGCCTGTATCCGCACTACACGCCTTCGGAGGTGTTCTTCGCCGCCACCACCGCCGGTCGTTCATGGCGAGGTGCGGTGGAGGAACTGGAGGCGCGCGCGCGCCAGGGCGCCCCCACCTGGGCCTATCAACTCGATTGGGGCTCGCCGCTGGACGGCGGCAGGTTCGGCGCGTTCCACACGCTGGATATCCCGCTGGTGTTCGATACCACCGATCGCCCCGGCTCACGCACCGGTGACGGCGAAGCGGCGACCCGTGTCGCAGCGACCATGAGCGAGGCGTTGATCGCCTTTGCGCGCCATGGCGATCCGAATCATGGCGCACTGCCCCGCTGGCAGACCTATTCGCTGGCCCGCCGCGAAACGATGCTGTTCGATACCCCTTCGCAGCAGGCCGACGACCCGCGCGGTGGCGAGCGCCGCCTCTATCAGCAGGCCCCCTTCATTCAACGAGGTACGTTCTGATGCGCGCGTCGACCTGGCTGCTGGGCAGCGTGCTGCTCGGCCTGATGAGCGTTGCGCACGCCGCCGTGGATCCGGCGGTGCTGGATCGTCCGGCACCGACCCCGATCCGGGCCAGCAAGATCGTGCTGGTCGGCGATTCCACCACGGCCGTGCAGGGCGGCTGGGGCCCGGCGTTCTGCGCACGGCACGTGACCTCGTTCCTGACCTGCACCAACCTGGCCCGTGGCGGTCGCAGCACGTACAACTACCGCGCCGAAGGCTCGTGGGCGTTGGCCGACGCGGAGATGCGCACGCCCGGCTATGCCACCACCTGGGTGCTGGTCCAGTTCGGCCATAACGACCAGCCCGGCAAGCCGGGCCGCTCCACCGATCTGCAGCGCGAGTTCCCGGACAACCTGCGTCGCTATGTACGTGAGATCCGCGCCGCCGGTGCGCAGCCGGTGCTGCTGACCCCGTTGACCCGCCGCCAGTTCGCCGATGGCGTGCTGATCGATGACCTGGCGCCGTGGGCCGAGGCGGTGCGGACCGTGGCGCGCGAGATGAAGGTGCCGCTGGTCGATCTGCACGCGCGCAGCCGCGCGGTGGTGCAGGCGTTGGGGCCGGTGGCTTCGATGCCGCTGGCGCAGG
>DMZT01000462.1 GCA_003484865.1 Stenotrophomonas sp. | reverse complement strand
GTGGCGATGGCCACGATGGTGTCGGGGGCATGGGTCATGTCGGGCTCACTGCAGGGTGCGGGGAATCAGGGGGCATTCTACGGACCGCACGGTTGGCCGGACCGCAGATGCAGGAAACCCGCCTTGCGGCGGGTCTCCTGTGTGGCTTACTTCTTGGCGGTGACGACCGGCAGCGGATCGCTGCCATGACGCTTGGTCATCCACCACTGCTGGAGCAGGCCCAGGCCACCGTTGACGACCCAGTACAGCACCAGACCGGACGGCATGAAGGCCATCATGACGCCGAACACCAGCGGCATCAGCTGCATCATCTTGGCCTGCATCGGGTCCATGCCCGGTGCCGGGGTCAGCTTCTGGGTGGCCCACATCACCGCCACGTTGATCACCGGCAGGATGAAGTACGGGTCACGTGCGGTCAGATCCTGGATCCAGCCCAGCCACGGGGCCTGGCGCAGTTCCACCGATTCCACCAGCACCCAGTACAGCGCGAAGAAGATCGGCATCTGGATGAGGATCGGCAGACAGCCGCCCATCGGGTTGATCTTCTCTTTCTTGTACAGCTCCATCATCGCGGTCTGGAACTTCTGGCGGTCATCGCCATAGCGTTCCTTGAGCTGCGCGATGCGCGGCTGGAAGCGACGCATCTTGGCGCCGGACTTGTACTGCACGGCCGAGAGCGGATACAGCACCAGCTTCAGCAGCACCACCAGGCCGACGATCGCCCAGCCCCAGTTGTTGACGACCTTGTGGACCTGGTTGAGGACCCAGAACAGGCCCTGGCCGATGATCGCCATCAGCGAGAAGCGGCTGTAGTCGACCACGCGGTCCAGGCCCTTCACGTCTTCCTTGGCGATCAGGTTGACCAGCTTCGGGCCGACCCACAGACGGGCTTCGGTGCTGACCTGCTGGCCCGGGGCCACGGTGAAGGCCGGGCCACGCGCTTCGATCTGGTCGCGGCCGTTGTTCTGCGCCAGCGAGTACTGCGCGGCCTGGTCGGCCTGCGGAATCCACGCGGTGAAGAAGTGGTGCTGCAGCATCGCCAGCCAGCCGCCGGTGATGGTGCGGTTGAGGTGGCCGTCGTCCAGGTAATCCTTGAACGCGCGACGCTCGTAACCGTCCTGCGGGCTGAACCAGGTCGCGCCGTTGAAGCTGAACGAGTCCGGGTTGGTCATGCTGCGCGAGAGGATGGTCGGGGTGCGGTCCAGGGTGCGGAACACGTAGCCGCTCCACGGGGCGCTGCCACCGTTGACCACTTCATCCTTCACCGTGATCGCGTACTCGTTGCGACCCAGCGAGTAGGTGCGGCGGATGGTCACGCCGTTCGGGCCGGTCCATTCGAAAGGCACCGTGACCTCGTCCTGGCCCTTGGCCAGCACGAAGTCGTGGTTGTCGCCGACCAGCTTGAAGCCGTTGGCGGCCGGCACCGGCATGGTCTTGTCTTCGCTGATCCAGCCACTCACCGCGCGGTACGGGTGGGTCGCTTCTTCGGTCAGCAGGCGGACCGGCGGGCTGCCTTCTTCCTTGGTCTGCGGGAACTGCAGCAGCTCGGCATCCAGCACCGTGCCACCGTCCAGCACCAGACGCAGGACGTCGGTGGTGATGGTCACGCGGGCCGGACCGGCCTCGGTCTGTGCGGCCGGCTGTGCCGCCGGCAGGGAACCGTCCGCCTGGGGCACGGGCGCACCGGGGATGCTGCCGGCAGCCGCACCCGGCACGCTGGCCTGGGTAGTCTGGGTGGCCACGGCCGGGGTCGGCGGCGCGGCTTTATCGCGGCCCCACTCCATCCACAGCAACACGGCCACCATCAGCCAGGCAAAAATCAGGAAAACGCGGGTCTGGTTCATCAGCGTGCAGGCTCGACGGGGCCGGCACGCAATGCCGGCTCGGACTGGGAAAGGGGTGCAACGCCCAGGGGCGGCGGCATTGTGCCGTCCGCGCCCGGCATGGGCAATGCGCCAAGGCGGCGCAACAGGCGTTCAAAGGCCTGGCGGAGTTCTGAATTGCTGGCGGTACGGGCGGCACTGCGGGCAACGACGACGTAATCGCCGGCACTCATCCACGGCCGTACGTGGCGTGTGGCATCGCGCAACACACGCTTCACTCGGTTGCGACCCACGGCTCGGGGATCGACTTTGCGCGACACCGCAAGACCCAACCTGGCTGGCGTATCGCTCTTCAGCCAGTGCAGGGTCATCAGCGGATCGGACACACGGCGGGCGCCGTTGAAGACCGTTGTATATTCGGCACGCGTACGAACCCGCGCAGAGCGAGGAAATCGCTTGCGCGGGTCGGAACTGCTCACAGTCAGGATTGCGTCTGCCGCGGAAAGCGGCATTGCAATCAAGCGCTCAGGACTTTACGGCCCTTGGCGCGGCGACGCGACAGGATCTTGCGGCCGTCAGCGGTCTTCATACGGGCACGGAAGCCATGGTCGCGCTTACGCTTGAGGTTGCTGGGTTGGAAAGTGCGCTTGGTGGCCATGCGGGCCTCTATATGAAGGGGACGGAAAGAACCGGAAATTCTATAGACCTCATCGAGGTCCCGTCAAGTGTCTGTCACTACGGGAATTCACCGGGCTGTGCAATAGCTGTGGATCGTTTTGTGAATAACTTTGGGACAACCATTCCCGGCCCCCCTCGTCGGTGGTAGTCTGCGCCATCCATTCTTCCCCCCTTCCGGCCTGCGGTGCGGCGCTTTTGTTCGCCTATCCGCTGGCCCCAGACGATTATTGCCGATGGATGCCTGGTCTCGTTCTCTCGAACGCCTCGAAGCGGAGTTTCCGCCCGAGGATGTTCACACCTGGTTGAAGCCGCTGCAGGCAGATCTGCGCGCGGACAGCCTGGTGCTTTATGCGCCAAACGCCTTCATCGTCGACCAGGTGCGCGAGCTGTATCTGCCGCGCATCAAGGAGCTGCTGGCGCACTTCGCCGGTTTCGGCGACGTTTTTCTTGAAATCGGCTCGCGTCCGCGTCCGGTAGAGGCGCAGATCGCGCCGATTCCGGGCCTGTCCGCACCGGCGGCGCCGGCCGAACCGCTGGTGCCGTTCGCCGGCAACATGGATTCGCACTACACCTTCGCCAACTTCGTGGAAGGCCGCAGCAACCAGCTGGGTCTGGCCGCGGCGTTCCAGGCGGCGCAGAAGCCGGGCGACCGCGCCCACAACCCGTTGCTGCTGTACGGCGGGACCGGCCTGGGCAAGACCCACCTGATGTTCGCGGCCGGCAATGCGATGCGTCAGGCCAATCCGGCGGCCAAGGTGCTGTACCTGCGTTCGGAACAGTTCTTCAGCGCGATGATCCGTGCGCTGCAGGAAAAAACCATGGACCAGTTCAAGCGCCAGTTCCAGCAGGTGGACGCGCTGCTGATCGATGACATCCAGTTCTTCGCCGGCAAGGACCGTACCCAGGAAGAGTTCTTCCACACGTTCAACGCCCTGTTCGACGGCAAGCAGCAGATCATCCTGACCTGCGACCGGTACCCGCGCGAAGTCGAGGGCCTGGAAGCACGGCTGAAGTCGCGCCTGGCCTGGGGCCTGTCGGTGGCGATCGAGCCGCCGGACTTCGAGACGCGTGCAGCGATCGTGCTGGCCAAGGCCCGCGAGCGTGGCACCGATATCCCCGACGATGTGGCGTTTCTGATTGCCAAGAAGATGCGCTCCAATGTCCGCGACCTCGAAGGTGCGTTGAATACCCTGGCCGCACGCGCCAACTTCACCGGCCGTGCGATCACCACTGATTTCGCCCAGGAAACCCTGCGCGACCTGCTTCGCGCCCAGCAGCAGGCGATCAGCATTCCCAACATCCAGAAAACCGTGGCCGACTACTACGGGCTGCAGATCAAGGATCTGCTGTCCAAGCGTCGGACCCGGTCGCTGGCCCGTCCCCGTCAGGTTGCCATGGCCCTGACCAAGGAACTGACCGAGCACAGCCTGCCGGAAATCGGCGACGCCTTTGCCGGCCGGGACCACACCACGGTGCTGCATGCCTGCCGGCAGATCCGGACGTTGATGGAAGCGGACGGCAAGTTGCGGGAAGACTGGGACAAGCTGATCCGGAAGTTGAGCGAATGATGCATGTACGCCGCTAAGGCGTCATCGCATAAAACGGTGCAGAATCCGGTAGTAAGCGCGGGATAGGTTGTGGATAAAAAAGCCGCTCGATTCGGCGGTAAAGTTATCCACACCTTTCCCCACCCCTTGGGGGCTAGTAATGCAGAGGGTTTCGAGGTCAAAAACCCTATTGTTTACAAAGGCTTAGTCGTGTTTTCCCGCGATTCTGGCCCTACCAGCACCACCAAGCTTTTGATTTATTCCACATTTTTTTAAAGCATAGGGGCACGGAACCACATGCGTTTCACACTGCAGCGCGAAGCCTTTCTCAAGCCGTTGGCACAAGTCGTCAACGTGGTCGAACGCCGCCAGACCCTGCCGGTTCTGGCTAATTTCCTGGTTCAGGTCCAGAACGGACAGCTCTCGCTGACGGGTACGGACCTGGAAGTGGAAATGGTGTCGCGGATCGCGGTGGAAGATGCCCAGGACGGCGAGACCACCATCCCCGCCCGCAAGTTGTTCGAGATCATCCGCGCCCTGCCCGACGGCAGCCGGATCACCGTCTCGCAGACCGGTGACAAGATCACCGTGCAGGCCGGGCGCAGCCGCTTCACCCTGGCAACGCTGCCGGCCAACGACTTCCCGTCTGTCGACGAAGTCGAAGCGACCGAACGCGTGGCCATCGGCGAAGCGACCCTGAAGGAACTGATCGAACGCACCGCGTTCGCGATGGCCCAGCAGGACGTGCGGTACTACCTCAACGGCCTGCTGTTCGACCTGCGTGGCGATGCCCTGCGTACCGTGGCGACCGACGGTCACCGCCTGGCGCTGTGCGAAACCGAGCTGGAAAAAGCCAGCGGCGCCAAGCGTCAGATCATCGTGCCGCGCAAGGGCGTGACCGAGCTGCAGCGTCTGCTGGAAAGCGGCGATCGTGAGATCGAGCTGGAAGTCGGCCGCAGCCACGTTCGCGTCAAGCGCGACGATGTGACCTTCACCTCCAAGCTGATCGACGGCCGGTTCCCGGATTACGAGGCTGTGATTCCGATCGGTGCCGACCGCGAAGTGAAGGTGGATCGCGAAGCCCTGCGTGCCTCGCTGCAGCGCGCTGCGATTCTGTCCAACGAGAAGTACCGCGGCATCCGCGTGGAAGTCTCGCCGGGCAATCTGAAAATCAGCGCGCACAACCCGGAGCAGGAAGAAGCCCAGGAAGAGATCGAGGCCGATACCACGGTCAGCGATCTGGCCATTGGCTTCAACGTGAACTACCTGCTGGACGCGTTGTCAGCACTGCGCGACGAGCACGTCGTGATCCAGCTACGCGATTCGAACTCCTCTGCCCTGGTCCGTGAGGCCAGCAGCGAGAAGTCACGTCACGTGGTGATGCCGCTGCGTCTGTGACCTGCGACGTGTAGGTTCCACGTGGAACCGAGTGGTTCTGAGAAGCCCGGCATTGCCGGGTTTCTTTTTGGGCGAGAGAACGATGTTCCACGTGGAGCATTATTTTTGCGCGGTGCGTTTGTGGCGTGGCCGTACCGTTCGGCTGATCCTGTGGCGCATCCGCAACGCTCGCGAGCCGGAGGACACGCAGCGAGCGGGACTTTGGCAACGAGCCCCACGAGGTGGTGACCACGTTTGCTCCGGCCCTTCGGTTGGTGCGGCACGGGACGGGGCCAGAGAGCGAATGGCGACGGACGGCTGCCGCGCGTGTCGATTCTGCATACGTCAGCCGAGCGAACTGCGCCAACTGCACGTCCGCTCCGAAGCGCTGCGGTACCCGGCTTTTTGGCCGCTGGATCACAGCTCTATGCTTTTAAAAACTGTATATAAATCTAAAGCTTGGTGGTGGTGGTAGGGCCAGATTTGGTTGAAAAGTAGGCTAAGTGGTTGGTTTTAAAGAGGAATATAGGCCTGAAACCCCCGGTAAAACAGGGTCTGAGCCTGGGGGTGATCCTGTGGATATCTTTCGAGGCCGTTGAAGAGGCCCTTTTTATCCACAGATTGCCCATAGGCTGTGCATAAGCCATACAGAGCGGGTGTGGACAGTCTCGTTTGGGTCTGCGCGAGCTGCTCGGGTTCTACGCTTCGGCGATTCGACCTCACGTCCAGATTTCAAAAAAAACAGGGGACCGGCCGCGTCCTGGCTCGCAAGGCGGGCAAAAAACGGTGCGAATTCGTTGAAATCTGCAGTACCTCAGTGCTGCGTACGGCGCAGATTTGAAAAAATTCAGGCCCCTCCAGCTGGCCATGCGGCGGGAAACGGAGGTTTCACGTGGCGGTGCTGGCCGCGGCGCTGACGTCGGCGGCGAACATCGCGCTTGTCTGGCCCGATGATCGTTGGCGCACCCGAAATGCACGCATGGCAGACCGAGCCGCCATCGCGCTGAACACCGGGACGCACCGACCGGCTCCTTCCGCCCTCGGCGAATGGTCAGGTCGACAACCGGCGCGCGGAGCATCCGGCCACGTGGAACCTGGGCAATGCAGTAAGCTGATCGATTCCCCCTACCCGTCTGCCGCCCCGTGCGGCGTTGATCGTCCGCATGCACATCCGCCGCTTGACCCTGCACCAGGTTCGCCGCTTCGATACCGTCGAACTGGCACCGCAACCGGGCATCAACCTGATCACCGGTGACAATGGCGCCGGCAAGACCAGTGTCCTGGAGGCGCTGCACGTCATGGCGTATGGGCGCAGTTTTCGCGGCCGTGTCCGGGATGGCCTGGTACGCCAGGGCCGGGAGGCGCTGGATGTGTTCGTGGAATGGGATGAGCAGCGCGAAGGTGCCGACACCCCGACCCGTCGCAAGGCCGGGCTTCGCCACAGCGGCCAGGAATGGAAAGGCCGACTGGACGGGGAAGACGTCGCTCAGCTCGGGACGCTGTGCGCCGCACTGGCGGTCGTCACCTTCGAGCCCGGTAGCCATGCCTTGGTCAGCGGCGGCGGCGAACCGCGTCGCCGGTTCCTTGATTGGGGTTTGTTCCACGTGGAACCAGACTTCATGGGTCTGTGGCGGCGGTACTCGCGGGCCCTGAAACAGCGCAATGCCCTGCTCAAGCAAGGAGGGCACCCGAACGCGCTCGATGCGTGGGACCGGGAGCTCGCCGAGGCCGGCGAACCGCTGACCACCCGCCGCCAGCATTACCTGGAACGGCTACAGGAACGGACCGTGGAACTGGCCGCCGTACTGGCGCCCAATCTGGGGATCCAGTCGCTGAGTTTGAGCCCAGGGTGGCGCAAGCAGGAGGTTTCGCTCTCCGACGCCCTGCTGCTGGCCCGGGAACGTGACCGCATGGCCGGCTATACGTCGGTCGGTCCGCACCGGGCCGACTGGAGCGTCGGATTTGAGACCATTCCGGGCCGGGATGCACTCTCGCGCGGCCAAGCCAAGCTGACCGCCCTCACCTGCCTGCTGGCGCAGGCCGAGGACTATGCCGAGCAGCGCGGCGAATGGCCGGTGATCGCCCTGGACGATCTGTCGTCCGAGTTGGATCGCCATCACCAGGCGCGGGTGCTGGAACGGCTCAAGGCCGGCCCGGCACAGATCTTCATCACCGCCACCGAGGTGCCGGCGGCGCTGGTGGACGCGACAGATATCACCCGGTTCCACGTGGAACATGGACAGGTCCTGCCTGTGCCATAGTGGTCCCCCAGGGGCCACAGTGCCCGGCTGGTATAATTGCTGTTGCAACCCCTTATTACTCGGCGCCCCGCCTCACGGCGGCGGACCGACCTGCGGAGCCTACGGCAAGCGCAATGACTGAAGAACAGAACATCCCCGCAAACAGCGGCAACTACGACGCCAACAGCATCACCGCCCTGGAAGGCCTCGAGGCTGTCCGCAAGCGTCCTGGTATGTACATCGGCGACGTCCATGACGGCACCGGTCTGCACCACATGGTGTTCGAGGTCGTCGACAACTCCATCGACGAAGCCTTGGCCGGCCACGCCGACCATGTGTCGGTGATGATCCACGCCGATGGCTCGGTCTCGGTGTCGGACAACGGGCGCGGCATTCCGACCGGCAAGCACGAGCAGATGAGCAAGAAGCTCGATCGCGAAGTCTCTGCAGCCGAAGTCGTGATGACGGTGCTGCATGCCGGCGGCAAGTTCGATGACAACAGCTACAAGGTCTCTGGCGGTCTGCACGGCGTGGGTGTCAGCGTGGTCAACGCGCTCTCGCAGAAGCTGCTGCTGGATATCTACCAGGGCGGCTTCCACTACCAGCAGGAATTCGCTGACGGTGCCGCCGTCAATTCGCTGAAGCAGGTCGAAGCCAGCACCAAGCGCGGTACGACCCTGCGCTTCTGGCCGTCGGTGAAGGCGTTCCACGACAACGTGGAGTTCCACTACGACATCCTGGCCCGCCGCCTGCGCGAGCTGTCCTTCCTCAATTCCGGCGTCAAGATCGTGCTGGTCGACGAGCGCGGCGATGGCCGCCGCGACGACTTCCATTACGAAGGCGGCATCCGCAGCTTCGTGGAGCATCTGGCGCAGTTGAAGACGCCGCTGCACCCGAACGTGATCTCGGTGACCGGCGAATCCAACGGCATCGTCGTGGACGTGGCGCTGCAGTGGACCGATTCCTATCAGGAAACGATGTACTGCTTCACCAACAACATTCCGCAGAAGGACGGCGGTACCCATCTGGCCGGCTTCCGCGGCGCGCTGACCCGTGTGCTCAACAACTACATCGAGCAGAACGGCATCGCCAAGCAGGCCAAGATCAACCTGACCGGCGATGACATGCGCGAAGGCATGATCGCGGTGCTGTCGGTGAAGGTTCCTGACCCGAGCTTCTCCAGCCAGACCAAGGAAAAGCTGGTCAGCTCGGACGTGCGCCCCGCCGTGGAAAGTGCCTTCGGTGCGCGGCTGGAAGAATTCCTGCAGGAAAACCCGAACGAAGCCAAGGCGATCGCCGGCAAGATCGTGGACGCGGCGCGTGCACGTGAGGCCGCCCGCAAGGCGCGCGATCTGACCCGTCGCAAGGGCGCGCTGGATATCGCCGGCCTGCCGGGCAAGCTGGCTGACTGCCAGGAAAAGGATCCGGCGCTGTCCGAACTGTTCATCGTCGAGGGTGACTCGGCAGGTGGTTCGGCCAAGCAGGGCCGCAACCGCAAGAACCAGGCGGTGCTGCCACTGCGCGGCAAGATCCTCAACGTGGAACGTGCCCGCTTCGACCGCATGCTCGCCTCGGACCAGGTCGGGACGCTGATCACCGCGCTGGGCACCGGCATCGGCCGGGACGAGTACAACCCGGACAAGCTGCGCTACCACCGCATCATCA
Organism: Stenotrophomonas sp.; assembly: GCA_003484865.1. Lineage (GTDB taxonomy): Bacteria > Pseudomonadota > Gammaproteobacteria > Xanthomonadales > Xanthomonadaceae > Stenotrophomonas. Next base: position 1,064 of record DMZT01000462.1, on the reverse strand, counting down.
TCATGACCGATGCCGACGTCGACGGCGCGCACATCCGTACGCTGCTGTTGACCTTCTTCTACCGTCAGATGCCGGAGCTGATCGAGCGCGGCCATATCTACATCGGCCTGCCCCCGCTGTACAAGATCAAGCAGGGCAAGCAGGAGCTGTACCTGAAGGATGATCCGGCGCTGGACGCGTATCTGGCCAGCAGTGCGGTGGAGAACGCGTCGTTGATTCCGGCCGAAAGCGAGCCGGGTATCGAAGGCGTAGCGCTGGAGAAGCTGTTGCTCTCCTATGCTTCGGCGCAGGAAACCATTGCGCGCAACGGCCATCGCTATGATCGCCAGGTGCTCGAAGCACTGATCGATTTCACGCCGATGGATCTGGAGCACCTGCGCAAGGCCGGCGCCGACGAAGGCCTCGCCGCACTGGCGACCCGCCTCAACCAGGGCAGCCTGGGTTCCCCGCGCTACACGCTGGAACTGCAGGAACCCACCGACGAGCGTCCGGCCGCCGTGCTGGTCACGCGTCGCCACATGGGCGAGCAGATGATCCAGGTGCTGCCGCTGGCCGCGTTCGAGACCGGCGAGCTGCGTGCGTTGCACCAGTCCTCGCTGCTGCTGCATGGCCTGGTCCGCGCCGGTGCCAAGATCAGCCGCGGTGCAAAGTCGGCCGAGGTGGGCAGCTTCGCCGAAGCACGCAACTGGCTGCTGGATGAAGCCAAGAAGGGCCGCCAGATCCAGCGATTCAAGGGTCTGGGTGAAATGAATCCCGAGCAGCTCTGGGACACCACGGTCAATCCCGACACCCGCCGCCTGCTCCAGGTGCGGATCGAGGATGCCGTGGCCGCCGACCAGATCTTCAGCACGCTGATGGGCGACGTGGTCGAGCCGCGCCGCGACTTCATCGAAGACAACGCGCTGAAGGTCGCCAACCTGGATATCTGACACAATCGGGGACGGGCCGGCCGGGTGCGACCTGCACCCTGGCCGGCCATCGCCCCCCGATGCCAGGAATCCGATGTCCGCTACCCCCCCGGCGTCCATGACGCCTCCGCTGCCCCCTGCCGTTCCGTCATTGCC